>NZ_JBDUCX010000022.1:0-40014 GCF_040003245.1 Chthoniobacter sp. | reverse complement strand
GGGTCCTTCGACTTCGCTCAGGATGACACCGAGGAAACGATGATCCTCAAGCCAACCGCCCGGTCAGCAGGAAAGTCGTGAGCAGGCCTTTGCCTTTGATCGGGATTTCGCCCCGTTCGTCAAAGGTGTGCGAGGCGCTTAGCCGCTCGCGGACGGCGGCGCTCACGTGCGTGGCCCCGCCGATCCCGTGCGTCTGCATGCGGCTCGCCGTGTTCACGGTGTCTCCCCAGAGGTCGTAGGCAAATTTCCGCTTGCCGATGACCCCGGCCACCACCCGGCCCATGTGGATGCCAATGCGTAATTGAAGAACTTCGCCCGTGGGGGTGCGGTGGACGGTCATGACTTCGTGCAGCGCCAGGGCGAGATTGGCGACGGCTTCCGCGTGATCGGGCCGATGGTGCGGCAGGCCGCCCACCACCATGTAGGCGTCCCCGATCGTCTTGATCTTTTCCAACCCGAATTCCTCGGCGAGCACATCGATCGCGCAGAAGACCTCGTTCAGCCAGGCGACGAGCGGTTCCGGGGCAAGGCCGGCGCAGATGCCGGTAAAGCCCACGATGTCGGCGAAGAGAATGGTCGCCTCCTCGAAGCTGTCGGCGATCGTGCCCGGCGTCTGCCGGAGTCGGTCGGCGATGGAGCGGGGGAGGACATTGAGGAGCAGGCGTTCGGACGTTTCGCGCTCGGCGGCCAGCTCCTGGTTGGCCCTCTCGAGGCACGCGTGGCGATCCTGCAGCGCGAGATGCAGGGCGCGGGTGGCGAGGAGATTGCGGATGCGGAGCAGGGTCTCGGTCTCGTCCAGCGGCTTGGTGAGAAAGTCGTTCGCGCCTGCCGAAAGCGCGCGTTCCCGGGCTTCGCGCGTCGCGTCGGCGGTGAGGACGATGATGGGCAGATAACTCGTCGCGGGAATGCGGGGACGCAGCGCCGCCATCACCTCGAAGCCATCCATCTGCGGCATGTGCAGATCGAGCACCACGAGGTCCGGCTGCAGTGTGTCCAGGAGCTCGCAGACGCGGCGTGGATCGCGCGTGCTGTGCAAGTCGGTGTAACCGGCATCGCCGAGGAAGACCTCGAGCAGGTCGAGATTCGGCTGCTGGTCGTCGACGAGCAGAATGCGCGCGGATATCAATTCGTCGGGGAGCATCGTCTTCAAGATTTCCCCGGCCGCAGCGCGTCCTGCACCACGGTCAGAAAACGATCCACGTCGAGCGGCTTGGTGAGATAATGGCGGGCGCCGGCGGCGAGCACCGTCTTGATATGGCTCTCGGTGGCATCGGCGCTCACGATGATGATCGGGATGCCGGTCGTGCGGGGATCGCCTTTCAAGCGCCGCAAGACCTGGTCGCCGGGCAGGTGCATATCGAGCAGGATGAGGTTCGGCAGAATTTCCAAGGCGTGCGCGATGCCGGTTTCGCCGCGGGACTCGGCGATCAATTTCAGGTTGGGAATTTCGGCGAGGACCGTTTCCACCAGCGCCAGGTTGGCCGCGTTGTCCTCGATGTAGAGCACCGTGGACCGGACGCCGTCATCGAGGGTGGAGCCGACGTCGGCGGTGCCGGCGCGGCGGGCGCGCAGACTTTCGCGGGGATCGACGGCGAGCGGCAGCTCGATCCAGAAATCGGTGCCGACGCCCTCCTTGCTCGCCACCCGCAAGCTCCCGCCCATGTGCTCCACGAGCCGCTGCGAAAGGGCGAGGCCCAGCCCGGTGCCCTCGATCTCGGAGTTCTCCGCCCCGAGGCGATCGAAGGGATTGAAGAGGCGGTCGAGCAGATGCGCGGGAATGCCGCGACCGGTGTCCGAGACGGAAATTTGCGCACGGTCCTCGACCCGGAAGCACGTGATCGTGACCTTCCCGCCGCGGCGATTGTACTTCACGCCATTGGAGAGAAGGTTGACCAGCACCTGCTTGAGCCGCTGGCGGTCGGCCATCACGAAGGCATCACTTTCAAAGGGATCTTCCCCGATCGTCACCTCTCGTTCCGCGGCGAGGTGCTGAACGAGATTCATCGACTCCTGGATCACCGAGCCGAGCGCGACGGGCTCCGAGGAGAGGCGGAGTTGATCGGATTCGATCCGCGAAATATCGAGGACTTCATTGATCAGCTCCAGCAAGTGGCGTCCCGCCTCGAGGATGTGCTGCACATGTTTCGCTTCGCCCGGCGCCACCTTGCGGGCGAGCACCTGGCCGAAGCCGAGGATGCTATTCATCGGCGTGCGCAGCTCGTGGCTCATGCGCGAAAGGAATTCACTCTTGGCGCGGTTGGCCCGCTCCACTTCGACGTGCTTCTCCCGCAGGATCTCGTTGGCCTGCGCCAGTTCGGCGGTGCGCTCCTCGACGCGCTGTTCGAGCAAAGCCTGGGCGCGTGCGACTTCGGCCTGCGCCTCGCGCCGGTCGGAAGCTTCCAGGGCCAGCGTCACCACGTCGGCGATGGAGGCGGCGAAGTCCTGCTCCTCGGCGGCCCAGGTCCGCTCGCTGCCAATGTGCTCATGGCAAATGACGCCGATCATTTTTCCATGCCGCCAGATCGGGACGTCCAGCATGGAGACGATCCCCAGCGGATTCAAATACACCTCGCGAAACTCGCTCGTCGCCGGATGATGGCCGGCGTCGGTCGCGGCGATGGTGCGTTGCGTGGCGAGGGCCTCGAAGTAGCGCGGAAAGGCCACTGCTTCGAGCCGCACGTCGGCGGAATGCCGGTTGGGACTCACCTCGTAGAGATCGCGGCAGACGATCGCCGTGTGGTCCGCATCGAAGAACCAGATGCTCACCCGTTCCACGCCGAGCGTCCGCGCATCCTTCTCGGTGACCCGGCGCAAGGCGGAATCGAGATCGAGGTGTTCCGCTTTCGCCATTTCCATGAGCGCGGTCTGGAAACGGACGACGCGGTTGGTGCGCTCGCGCAAGCGGTCCTCCTCGCGTTTGCGCTCGGTGACGTCGCGCGCCGTGGCGATCAGCCGATCGACTCCGCCGATTGTGGCGCGCTGGAGGCTCACTTCGTTCCAGACCAGTTGGCCCGAGCGGCTGCGGTTGCGCCATTCAAAGACCTGCGGCTGGCCGGCGGCGGCGAGGGTCAGGCGCTCGAGGGCGGCTTCCGGGGTGGAGTTTCCGCCCGCGCCGATCAGCGCCTCCACGCCGAGCCGCCGAAATTCCTCCACTGAATAGCCGAGTGTTTCGCAGGCCTTGCGATTCACGTCGAGCGTCGCACCGGTGCCGATTTCGTGAATGAAGATGAAGTCGTTGGAGGCATCGAAAATCGCGCGGTAGCTCGCCTCGGAGGCCCGCAACGCCGCCTCGGTGGAAACCCGCTCGGAGAGATCGCGGAGGAACGCGGTGAAAAACGGCACGCCGGGTGTGGTGAGCCGCGCGATCGTTACTTCCAGCGGAAATTCCGCCCCATGGGCGCGCACGCCTTCGATTTCCATCCGCCTCCCGGGAAGCGGCGATTCACCACCGGTGAGCAGACGGCTCAATTCCGCACTGAGCTCTGGCCGATGGCGCGGAGGAGCGATCAACTCCGCGAGTTGCCGGCCCCGGGCTTCGGCCAGGGCGTGGCCGAAGACACGCTCGGCTGCGGGATTCAATTCCACGATGCGGCCCTCCGCATCAATGGTAATGATGCCGTCCGTGGCCGCGGCGATGATCGCGGCGGGCCGCCCCTCCGCGCCGGGCGGAGTCAGTTGCCCGGGTGGGGGGCCATCAAAAGCCGGCATGGAGATTGAGCTTCACGAGATTGAAAACAGGTCGCGGGGGCGGACGGCCGTTCGGCAGATACTCCAAAGCCCGCTTCGTAGCACAGGGGCATAGCAATCCGCGCCGAGCGCCGTCAACCCGGAAGCTTGGAGTGCTCCTGGTTGACCCGCCACGCCGAAATGATTAGATGGGCTGGATGCGTATTTCCTCCCGACTTTTGCCGTTCTGCCTCGTCGCGCTGTGCCTGGCCCTGCCGGTGGGCGCCGAGGAGAAAAGCGGGCTGCAAGTCAGCGTCCAAAAGGTGACGCTCGACCGGGCGGACGTGCGTGGCGGAGACGTGAACATGGAGAATCTGGATCGGCTGATGGCGCTGCGCGTGGCGATCAGGAACACCTCCTTCAAGAGCATGCCCGAGAGCGAGGTGACGTGGGAGATTCTGCGGCGTAAGTACGACGACTCCGGGATCGAGCTCACGAGTGGCGTGGAGAAACTGCCGCATCTCAAGGTGGGTGAAGCCATGGACGTGACGTGGGGCATCGTGAAGGTGCTCGGCTATCGCAATGGAGCGATCCTGCGGAAGGATGAACTGGAGTGGGAACTCACCTTCAAGGAGGACGGCAAGGAGGTGGCGAAATTCTCGAGCAAGCCGAACTTCGCCATGCTCTTGAAGCGTGCCGTGCGGGTCGAGCCCCCGACCGCGCCGCCGCCTCCTGCGACGCCCGTTCCCGCTCCTCCGAAGTAGGCGGTGGCAATTGATTGCAAAATAATTTTGTTACTCCGCCGCAGGACCTTCGCGCCAATAGGATGGAAGATTTGGCTTCGTCTCGCGCAGGATTTCCAGAATAGCGTGCCGGTCTTCGGCGGAGAGCGTGGCCCATTCCGGGCTGGCGTCTTTGCCGATGAGGATATCGTAGAGGCGTTGCAGAAGCTGGGTGTGCATGGCCTCCGGCAGCGCGTCGAAGGCCGGCGAGTAGATGAGGAAGCTGCACGGATATTTGAAGAGGCGGGTCTGCAAGTCGAAGTCGCGCAATGACCGCCCCTGCGAGTCGCGGGGCCCCATTTTCGGAAAGTCCTGGGTGTAAGTGGACGTGCCCGCCACGGGCTCGGTGAGCCGCGCTTCCTCGGTGAAGAGCAGGTAGCGGAGGAAGGCGGTCTGTTGCTGGCCGAGGTAGCGGATGTGCCCGTAGCGGGCCTGCATGATCTGCGACTCGTAGTTTAGGCGCGTGATGTAATTGTGCATGTGCGCCTGATGCTCCAGCACCATGAGCGCGACGATATCGCTGCCCGGTTGGAGATACGGCTTGGTGTCGAAGAAGCCTTCGAGGTTCGTCAGGTTGCCTTGGGCATTGGGACGCTCGAGCCGTTGCGCCAGCGCTTCCGGGCCGATGAGATTCCCGCGATGCGTCTGTTCCCCGTGGGTGCCGGTCACATACCATCCAGCCCAGCGGTCTTCGAGGGGCGTGCAATGGGTGATCTGCCCCACTTCGGTGGGCGCATCGATTTCGCCCTCCAGGTCCGTGCCGATGGAGCGCATCACGTGGCCGGGCACGCCCATCGTCCGCGGTCCCGAGTGACAACGCAGACAATCCCCATCGCGAACGAATTGCGGATGGCGCACCTTGTCCTGCTCGAAATGGTAGAACATCCCGCCGAGTTTCGGATCGACGGTGCTCACTTCCAGCACCGGTGCGCCGGGGATGTAGCCGATGTAGACGTCGTCGTTGAAGTAGAGGGCGCGTGGGGTCTTCGGCGTGATGAGCGTGCGCTGGAGCGAGGTCTTGGAAAACACCAGCATCTGCGAGGAGGCGGGGATCTTGAAGTAATCGAGCAGCGCCGGCAGGTAGCCGTGCTCGTTGTCGTAGGGCAGCTTCACCTCGCCGCGCGTGATCTTCGCCTGCAATTCCGCTATGGGATCGGCCGGGGTGGCCTTCGAATAGAAGATCACTTCGTCGTCGTACGGGACGGGATGGCTGGAGCCTTGGAAATCCTCGCCGTGGAGCAGGGGAGTAGTGAAGATCAACAAGGCCGGGAGGAGGGAACGGGGAAACATTCGAGCCCGCAGCAATACGCTGACGTTCCGCGCGGCGCTACCCTGATCTTGTCGAAACAGTGGCGCGCGTTGCCGGGCTTTACGGACGGGCGCAAACCAACGATAAGCGTACCCAATGCGTCCCCTCATTGCCCCGGCCCTTTTACTCACGACCGTCCTCGCTCTTTCGGCCCGTGCCGCCGATCTCCCCGGCCAGCGGCCGGATGGCTCCGTGCTGCTCCCGAACCAATGGACCCTTCGTCCTGTCGGCCGACAGGTTCCGCTGGGCGATTTCCCCGCTAATCTTGCGCTCCACCCGGCGGGCAAATTCGGGGCGGTGCTGCACTGCGGCTACAGCGCGCATGAAATCGTGATCGTGGACCTCGCCACGGGCGCCGTTGCCTCGCGCACCAAGGTCGAGGAAGCCTTCTACGGCCTGATCTTTTCCAGGGATGGCAGCCAACTCTTCTGCTCCGGCGCCTCGGGCGAGAACATCCACATTTTTCAATTCAACGCCGGGCAACTCGAAAAGCCCGCCACTCACTCTTTGCGCGATGTGAAGCAGCGGGGCATTCCCTGCGGCCTGGCCGTTACGGGCGATGGCCTTACCCTCTATGCCGCCAACCTCTGGGGGCAAAGCGTCACGCGGGCGAACCTCGCAGCCGACAGCGTTCCGGGCGTTGATCTCTCGCTGCTCCCGGGCGGGGCCTCCGCTCCGAAAGCGCCGGTGCTTCCGTCTTCGACGGACGATCCCTCCATCACCAAGCGCGCCAATCAGCTTCTTGAAACCACCGATCCCCAGTCGCCGTTTCCCTACGCCTGCCTGCTCGATGAGAAGCGCGGCCGGCTCTATGTCTCGCTTTGGGGGCAGGCGAGCGTGGCCGTGGTCGACACCAAGACCTTCACCGTGAGCGCCCGCTGGGCGACCGAAGATCACCCTAATGAGATGATCTTGAGCAAGGACACCAAGCGGCTCTTCGTGGCCAATGCGAATCGCAATACCGTGAGCGTTCTCGACACCGCCAATGGGCACTTGATCGAGACGTTGCTGGCGGAATTGACGCCCAACGCGCCTCCGGGAAACACACCGAATTCCCTCGCTCTCAGCCCCGAGGGTGACCGGTTGTTTGTGGCCAATGCGAACATCAACACGATTTCCGTTTTCGACATCAGCACGTCGGGCAAATCGAGGAGTCTCGGGTTTATTCCGGTGGGATGGTATCCGACCAGCGTGCGGATCAGCCGGGATGGAAAGTCGCTCTACGTGGTGAACGGCAAGGGCGAATCCTCCCTCCCGAATCCCAACGGGCCTATGACCGGCAAGCCCGTCAGCAAGACTGTGAACCAATACATCGGTAGTTTGCTCAAGGGCACCCTCAGCATCATCCCTTTGCCGCCAGTAGATAAGTTCGAAGCGCAGATGAAGGAATGGACGGCGCAGGCGTATCGCTGCCTGCCGGCAACCGCCACCGCGGACGATGCGTCCAAGGCACCGACTGGCAATCCCATCCCCGCCAAACTGGGCGACGCTTCCCCGATCAAATACGTCTTCTATATCATTAAGGAAAACCGCACCTACGATCAGGTCTTGGGAGACCTCAAGCCGGGCAACGGCGACCCGTCGATCTGCCTCTTTGGTGAAAGCGTCACCCCGAACCATCACGCTATCGCCCGGGAGTTCGTGACCCTCGACAACCTCTATGTGGATGCCGAGGTCAGTGCTTCGGGGCACGAGTGGAGCATGGGCGCGATCGCCAATGATTTCGTCGAGAAGACCTGGCACCTCAGCTACGGTCACGGCAAGAGCGGGAAGTGGCCTTATCCGGCGGAGGGCGGCTTTCCCATCGCGACCCCCGGTGGCGGATATCTCTGGGACCGCGCGAAAGAAGCGGGCGTCAGCTATCGCAGCTACGGCGAATGGGTGGCCAACGGCAAAGGACTCGGAGCTCCCTGCACCGCCAAGGCCAAAGCCCTCGAAGGTCACATCGATCCGTATTTCCGCAGTTTCGACACGGGCTATCCCGATCAGAAGCGCGCCGATCGCTTTATCGAGGAACTCCATCGCTTCGAGAAAGAGGGCGAAATGCCGCGACTCCAGATCGTGCGACTGCCGAACGACCACACTTCCGGCACCAGCCCGGGCAAGCCCACTCCCGCCGCGCAAGTGGCCGACAACGATCTGGCGCTTGGCCGCGTCATTGAAGCGCTTTCGCATTCCAAGTTCTGGCCCGAGATGGCCATCTTCGTCATCGAGGATGATGCCCAAAACGGTTCCGACCACGTCGACGCCCACCGCACCATCGCCTTCGCGATCAGCCCGTACATTCGCAAGGGGACGGTGGATTCCACCATGTATTCGACCAGCAGCATGCTGCACACGATGGAGCTTATTCTTGGGTTGCGCCCCATGAGCCAATTCGACGCCGCGGCCATGCCGATGTGGGCGAGCTTTCAAGCGAAGGCAGACCTGAGGCCTTATGCGGCGAAACCCGCGACCACTGACCTCGGGCAGATGAACGCCAAGACGGCCTGGGGCGCCAAGGCGAGCCAGCGCATGAACTTCGCCAAGGAAGACGCCGCCGACGACCTCAAGCTCAACGAGATCATCTGGAAGGCGGTGCGTGGAGCCGATTCCTCGATGCCCGCTCCACGCCGGGCGGCGTTCGTCTTCACCAGCAAGAAGAAGGCGGACAAGGACGATGACTAACCGGCGTCGCGCCGCCCAACTTCCGCGTGCGATGTCGGAATTCTCTTTGAAGCCTGCGCGGAGCGAAATACGTTGCCGGTGATGCAAGTAGCAGATGCTTTTTCCGGGAGTACCGCCGGCGTTATCGCGCCGCGCCTGCACCGGCCTTGGCGATTTCTCAGGCTGATCGTGGTGGTTCTGCTGTTGCTGCATCTCGGCATGCGAGTTGGGCTGGCGCTGGATATCACGACGACCGACGGGCATTCCTATTGGGATTGCACGATCTCGCAGGTCGAGCCGGATGCGCTCCGTATCACTCACAGGGATGGCGCGGCGCGCATTCCTTACGAGAGACTGCCGTCGGCGGTGCAAAAGCAGTACTTCGATCCGGCCAAAGTGGCTGCATACCGCGAGCAGGCCGCGGAAGCCAGGCGCGTTGCCGAACTCGCGGCCGCGACCAAGGCCGAGGAAGAGCGGCGCCAACGCGCGATCGCGGTGGCCGAGGCCGAAGAGCAGCGGGAACAGGCGGAGGAGGCGCGGCAGCGCGAAGCGGCCGACCAGAAGGCGGCCACACAGCAGGCCGAGAAGCAGCGGGTGGACGCGGTGCACACGAAGGTGACGGTCGCCGGTACCTCCCTCGTCATCGCTGCCATCCTCGGCATCTTCCTTTATTTTCTCCCGTCGATCATTGGGCGGCATAAGACGAATGCGTTTGCGATTTTCGTGCTCAATTTCTTTCTCGGCTGGACGTTTCTCGGCTGGGTGGTGGCCTTGGTCTGGGCTTGCACCGAGGACTCGGCGATGGACCGACTGGCCCGCGAACGGATGAACATGCCGCCGTCGCCGCCACCGAGGCCTTTCCAACGGCTCGATGGGCAGGATGGCCTCGAGGGGCAAGGTGGCCCCCAATTGGGCGACCGTCCCCGCTATCTGGAATAAGACTGCGCTTTGCGCGGCGGAGGCGTCTACCCCTTGGGCGCTTCCTTGGCCCAAGTGTCCTTGAGCGTGATGATGCGGTTGAAGACCAGCTTGCCGGGTGCGCTGTCTTTGGAGTCCAGGGTGAAGTAGGCCAACCGCTCGAACTGATACCGCTCTGCCAGCGTCGCGTCCTTCAGGCTCGGCTCCAGCTTGGCGGTGACCACCTCGAGGGAATGCGGATTGAGCGCGGTGCGCCAATCGCGTCCGTCGGACTCCGGCTCAGCGTCATGGAAGAGCCGGTCGTAGAGTCGCACCTCGGCGTCCACGGCGTGCGGAGCGCTCACCCAGTGAATCGTCCCCTTGACCTTGCGGCTGCTGGTCGCCCCGCCGCTCTTGGAGTCCAGATCGGCAGTGCAGCGCAGCTCGACAATCCTGCCGTCCGCATCCTTCACCACTTCCTCGCACTTGATGATGTAGGCGTACTTGAGCCGCACTTCGCCGCCGGGTTTGAGGCGGAAGAATTTTGGCGGCGGCACCTCGGCGAAATCCTCTTGCTCGATCCAGAGCTCGCGCGAGAAAGGCACGGGGCGGGTGCCGGATTCCGGCACCGTCGGATTGTTCGTGGCGGTGAGCTCTTCGGTCTGGCCCTCGGGGTAATTAGTGATGACCACCTTGATCGGCTGCAGCACCGCGAGGCGGCGCTGGGCGCGGGCATTGAGATCAGAGCGCACGGCATGCTCGAACACCGCGTAATCGGTGCTGCTGATGAACTTGGTCACGCCCACGCCGGTCACGAAATCGCGGATGGCCTCGGGCGTGACGCCGCGCCGGCGCAGGCCGCTGAGCGTGGGCATGCGCGGATCGTCCCAACCGCTGACGACGCCCTCGTTGACGAAGGCGAGCAGCTTGCGCTTCGAGATGACGACATGCGTGGGCATGAGCTTGGCGAACTCGTACTGATGTGGGCGCGGCTGCGGCACGGGCAGGTTGTCCACGATCCAGTCGTAGAGCGGGCGATGGACCTCGAATTCCAGCGTGCAGACGGAATGCGTGACGCCCTCGATGGAATCGCTGAGGCAGTGGGCGTAATCGTAGAGCGGGTAGATGCACCACGCGTCGCCGGTGTGGTGATGGGCCGTGTGGCGGATGCGATAGAGCAGGGGGTCGCGCATCCAGACATTGGGATGCGCCATGTCGATCTTCGCGCGCAAGGTGCGGGCGCCGTCGGGAAATTCACCGGCTTTCATCCGGGCGAAGAGGTCGAGGTTTTCCTCGACGCTGCGATCACGCCACGGCGAAGGCTTGCCGGGTTCGCCCGGCGCGCCGCGATAGGCGTCGGTCTGCTCCGGCGTGAGATCGCAGACGTAAGCCTTGCCAGCCTTGATCAGGGCGACGGCGTAATCGTGGAGCTGCTGAAAGTAGTCGGAAGCGTAAAAGGGCTCGGTGCTCGCGTCACCAGCCGCGGCGGGTTTTCCAGAAGTGTCACCCGCGTGCTTGAACCGCAGGACATCGTCCGCCCAGCCGCCGATGAGCCACTTCACATCCGCGATGATGCTCTCGACGTATTCCACTTCCTCCTTGGCGGGATTGGTGTCGTCCATGCGCAGGTTGCACAGGCCGCCAAACTCGCGGGCGATGCCGAAGTTCAGGCAGATGGATTTGGCGTGGCCGATATGGAGGTAGCCATTCGGTTCGGGCGGAAAGCGCGTGATCACCCGCTGCACCTTGCCACTGGCCACGTCCGCGGCGACGACGTCGCGGATGAAATCGGAAGGGGCGGGGGCGGGGGTCTCAGGAGCGTCGGTGGTCATGGAAAGGAGAGGGATGTAGCAGGGGTGGGGCAGAACATCCAACATCCAACGTCGAACATCCAGTGGAGTGCCAGGAGCCAAGTGATCAGAGCCAAATGGCGTCGCACTCTGCGTTGGGCCGCTAAAACTTGGCTCTTGGCTCTCGGAACTTTCAAATTCATGGGTGCGATTCGGTGCGATTCCTCTGTAGGGTGGGGAAGTTGAAAGTGGAGAGTTGATGGTTGAGAGCCGCGTTTTCCAGTGTGTGGGCGTGGCACTGGGGCATTGGATGTTGGATGTTGGATGTTGGATGTTCCGGCTTTGGTGGATTGATGGGTGCGATTCGGTGCGATTTGCTGCCCGCCACCGGGGAAACTTGATTAATCGGAACTAGCCGGAACTGGTCGAAACTCCTCTGTAAACTACAGCCAAGTGAAAGCCGGAAAGTCCGGTCTCTTAGAATTAGAGCTGTCAGCTTTACTTGAGCGTTTGTCATGCGAAATGGTGTTATATAAGCGCTCATTTGTATGAAAGTCAAAGGTCATCGATTCCCAATTGTCGATTCTGCCGTAGCAAGCAGTTTGGGTTGCCGGATGCGGTTTGGCCCGGCAAACTTGGCGGCATGAGTTCCGACTCTTCCTCCTCGCGCGGAGAAGCGGCGTGGCGAATGGCGGCGAGCGTCGCGCCGAGGATGACGGCTTCCATCCTGATCCTGTTGGCGGCATTTCAATTGACGGGAGCAACCGTGGTCGCTGGCGAGAGTGCCCACGACCATTTCATCCACGAGCGCTCCGAGCAACTGAGGGAGGAAGCGCAAGACTTGGCCAGAGCTCCAGTGATAGATCAAGCGAAGCTTGCGGACCTTCACAAGCGTTACGAAGAGCTGGAGAAGGACATGTTCGATTTCACCAAGGGCGAAAAGGATGTTTGTCCGGTTCACCAAATGAAGATGACTGCCCAAGATGCGCGAATCGCCTATGGCTTACTGGCCCGTGATCCCCAGCCCGATCCCGACACTCGTGCGTGGAAGTTCCCGTTTGCGCGGAATTGGATTGAGGGCGGTTGCGTTATCTCCAACTTGCCCAAGACCGGCAGAGTTTTCTTATGTCTGAAATGCGTCGAGGCCGAGAAAGCCTGGATAGAACAGCACAAGAAATGACCGCAGTGCTCGGGGGCGGGAATCACTTTCGGACATCTTCCGTGGGAATGCTGTTTTTGGGTGCGGCTTTGCGGACACTCATGCTGCAAGCGCACGCCGTGGAGGTTGTGCCGGTGCCGCGTTCGGAGTTCGACGCCTTGGCATCGCGGGCCACCCGCCAGTTGCCTCCAGAGTGGCACATTGCCGAGCGCACCTTCGGGCCACAGGAGATTACGACCCACTGGGGCACGACTCCTACGGGTTTGCGCCTTCGTCTGGATGGTCCGCAGTTATGGCATCCCTCGTTCCACAGCGGCCGTCCGATGACTCCAGCCGAGCATCGCGCCTACTTCCGAGACCGCCCCGAATCCATCTACATCTGGGTCGTCCCTCGCAGCTACAAGCCACAGAAGGACATTTTCGTCGTCGATCTGTTCCGGGCCGCCAGCCTCCAGACACATCGACTTGGTTCGACAGCTACGCTCGACTTTTATGCCTACGGCGGCCTCTGTCATTCGTGGGCGCGGTGGCGAAGCGATCTGAAAAGCAATCTGCGCAAATGAATCTGGGGCTGACAGATTAGACATCTTTGGCATTTCGGGAGATTTTACGAAGATTGGCAACCGGGTGGGACGCGATTAGAACGGGGCATGGAGAAAGGCCGACTCGAAGCATTCAGCGATGGGGTCATCGCGATCATCATCACCATCATGGTGCTGGAATTGAAGGTGCCGCATGGGGCGGACCTGGCGGCTTTGCGTCCATTACTGCCGGTGCTTTTGAGCTATCTGCTGAGCTTCGTCTACGTGGGGATCTACTGGAACAATCACCACCATCTCTTCCAGGCGGCCACGCGAGTGAATGCCACCATTCTCTGGGCCAATCTCCATCTGCTTTTCTGGCTCTCGCTGATTCCCTTTGTGACGGGCTGGACGGGGGAGAACCATTTCGAGGCTTTGCCCACGGCGCTCTATGGCTTGGTGCTGTTCCTGAGTTCGATGGCCTACTGGCTTCTGCAATGCGCGATCATCTCGGAGCACGGACACGACTCGAAGATCGCCGACGCCTTGGGGCCGGACTGGAAGGGAAAACTCTCACCAATGCTCTATCTGACGGCCGTGGGCCTCTCATTTGTGAAAGAATGGCTGGCCGATGCGGTCTATGTACTCGTGGCTTTGATGTGGTTTATTCCCGACCGGAGGCTGGCTCGCGTGGTCGTGGAGGGGGACTCGGCGGGTCGGCGGGAGCGGTAGCGGGCCGATGCGGAGGTGACGGGAAGGAAATGTAAGTGGCTACGCATAAATGCGTAATGTCAGGTGAATGCGTAGCCTATTTTAGAAATCACTGCACTGTGTGAGTGATACGTAGCGGCACGTAGCTATAATCACTACGCGTTAATACAGGGATTCCCCTGGTTGTTGGGGCTGTGTTGGCTCTGGTTATGCTGGTAATTATATACGTGATTACCGCACTTCACCTCCATTTCCAAACCAGCAAGAGCCCGCAGGGATCTGTCCGCGGTGCTCTGGTCAAAGCCGGCTTCTGGCGCAAAGGGCAGATGGCCTTCACTCTCGTCGAGGTGATGGTGGCAGTGATGGTTTTGGCGATCACCGCGGTGACGGTGACGCAGGCCCTTCTGCAGCTCAATCGGCAGGCCGCCATTTCCCGGCTGACGAATGCGGCCAAGGCGGAGGCGCTTTCCCGCATCCAGCAGGTTTCGCAGTGTGCCTATGACCCCACGGCCACGCCGGTGGTCATCCCGACCATCCTGGCGGTCGGCACCACCACCACGGCGGTCGACCTCGGCAGCAGCACGACGGGTCTGGGGAGCATCCCGGGGACGGCGACGTGGACGGTCGCCAGCCTGGGCACCTCCAACATCCTCTCGGTGAAGTGCACGATCGCTTACACCTACCTGAGCAAGCAACTATCCTATGAACTCTTCACATACAAATCACCGGATTAGCCTCCAGGGGTTCACCCTCGCGGAGTTGATGGTCGCCATGGGGATCGCGGGTGCGGTCAGCCTGATGATCATCAGCGTGCTGATCAGCACCATGCAGCTCTCCAGCACGAATGTGGTGACCAATATCTCCAACTACCGCGCCCGGCAGACGCTGGATCGCATCGGTGAGATCGCCCGCTATGCCGAGGACACGCCCGTGCTGATCAAAGCGGATGGCACCGCCGCTACCACGGGCACGTCCGACGGGATCCTCGTGAAGAATGCCTTGGGCGGGCCGTACGTCTTCATCAACTCCAACGGGCATGCGACCGACGACATCCCGTCGGGAGCCACCACCTTCATCGTGCAATACGCGCCGGCGGCCGGCCTCGACTCTCCGAAGGTGGGCGATTATTTCCTGCTGGCGCTCTCCACTGCGCCGGAACTCGAGGTGACGAACGTGAGTGCGGTGACGGGCGGTGCGATCTCGCAAGTCACGATCACCACCCGGACGGGCATCACGGAGACGGCCAAACCGGGCAGCTATACGGTCTCCGCGTGCCGCTATCGGAAGGAGGCCTACGTCTTCGCCCAAGTCGGGAGCCAGTGGACCTTGCTTCACTATGGGAAGGTGAACGCGACCACGGTCTACAGCAATTCGGCCAACTACAAGGTGCTCGGCACGGGTTTCCAGAAACTGGCTACGCAGGCCTTTTTTACCACGACGACCGACAATGGCACGCAGGCCGCCTGGCTGCGGGCGGTGGCGCGTTCCTCGGACCACGCCGAAGCGAATGAAATCCAGAGCAAGCGCAACACCCTGACGACCATGCCGATCCAGGTCAAACTCTGGAACTACACCGCCCCCCCGCCCGCATCTTGAACCCAAGAAATCCAAACATGAAAAAGACCAACCACGAAAGCGGCAGCATCCTGCTGGCCGTCCTCTTGATCGTCATGGTGGCGGTGGCCGTCGTCGGCGCCGCTTACATGGCCACCACCGGCCAGATCCGGCTCACCTCGCGCAGCGCCGACATGGACTCCCTCGAGACCACGGGCGAAGGCGTGCTCGATTACGCCTTCGGCAAGTGGAAGGACGCGATGGACTCCAACGGGCTGATGACCGCGACCGACGCCAATGCGCTGGTCAGCGGCAGCAACCGCCCGGCGGTGCCCGCGCGCATGCAGATCGTGAGCCTCTCGATCACGCCGGTCGACGCCAACGGCGTCAACAGCACGGACGCGGTGAAGACTTACGATTACAAGATGTCATTCGTTTACACCTATGTGGCCTCGGTCACGCTGCAGACCTCCGGAGTCGGCGGATTGCGGACGATGACCCTGCGCCGCAATCTCGTTTACACCTCGGTGCCACCGACCCGCGGGATGTTCTTTTCCGAGGGTGACTTTGAACTCTACAAACCCGCCAAGATGGTGATCGGCGGTGACGTCCACACCAATGCCAGCGCCCATATTTCCACGGGGACTTCCTCCTCGAATCTCACCTTCCTCGCCAATTCCAAGGTGACCTACGTGGGATCCTATGACAATGGCATCCCGGCGGGAGGCACCGCGTGGAGCAACAGCGGCACGAACTATCCGCCGACTTATGAGACCAGCCTGGCCAGCCAGGTGAAAAAGGTGCCGGATATCGCGGGCATCGGCCTGGGCACGGCGGCCGAATACAACACGACCGATTCCAATCCGAACAATGATGGCAACCGGGAACTGATCGAGCCGCCCGTGGCTGGCTATCCCGATCCGGATTCCATTGCCGCCAGCCGCATCTATAACAATACCGGGATCCTCATCAATGTTTCCGGTCCAGTGGATCAAACGGCGACGCTCAATGTGACCAACGGCGCCTATACCGGCGGCAATATCAGCATCAAGGCCCAGAATGGGACCACGTTGACCAGCGCGCAAGCGACGGCGATCCGGAACGCGGTCACGAATTCGGTGACCACGCAGGTCCAGACCTGGGTGCCCAATATGGTGTGGGTGACGAGCGGCCACTATACCGGCAGCGGCAGCCACAAGACCTGGGTCGACACGAGCAGCTGGGTGGACCAAGGGCACTACGTGACCTCGAACGTGGTAACGCAGAAGACGATCTACGACAAACGGGAGGTCGCGAGTGTCCCGATCACCGACCTGAACCTCGGAAGTATCGTGCCCACGCTCAACGCGGCCACGGGATTCAACGGCATCGTCTATATGTATGACAGCGGTTCGAGCGACCAGAAGGCCATCCGGGTCACCAATGGTGGGGTGCTGCCCAATGCCGGGCTGACGATTGCCACCGAGGATGGTCTCTACGTGCAAGGCGATTACAACACCGGCACGACCACGAATCCGAACGCGGTGCCCTCCAATGCCAGCCCCGCCGCGAATGCGTCTACCACGGTGAGCGGCTACACCACGAAGTCTGCCGCGCTCGTGGGAGATTCGATCATGGTGCTCTCCAATAGCTGGTCCGATAGCAATGCGAGCAGTAGTGTAGGCAGCCGGAATGCCTCGAATACCACCCTGAACACGGCGCTGATCGGCGGCTACATTCAATCTACGAATGGTGGTTCCAACGGTCGCTCGGGATATTCCGGAGGGATGAACAATTTCCCCCGGTTCCTCGAGTCGTGGAGTGGAGATAACATGACCTTTTCCGGCGCCTTCGTCTCGCTCTACAAGAGCAAGCAATTCACGGGTTCGTGGGACACCGGTGACATCTACGTCCCGCCCACCCGCTACTGGTATTTCGACACCCTGCTGCTGAGCCGGGTGCTGCCGGGCATCCCGGCGACCGGCGGTTTTGTCCGCGGCCCCCTGAGCAGAATGTAAACGATGAAACTCCGCACTCTGTTTTCAAAAACGACCGCCCTCGCCGTTGGTATCGTGGCTCTGGCCTGCGCGTCCCGCGAGGCCCGCGCCGCCGACTCGCAACATCCCGAGATTTCCTTCGCCGTGCAGCATCTGCGCGAGGAGAATGTCGAGGGGCCGAATGTGGAACGGACCTACTTCATGGCTGCGGGCAAGCGGGTTGTCTTCGGGCTGCCCAAGGGCTGCCAGCTCAGCGCGGGAGATGGCTTTCTACTGCTGCCGACGGAGGCCGGTCTGGATGGAGAAATCCGCGTCAGCCGTTCTTCCTTCACTCCCGAAACCGATCTGGCCGCGGAGGCGCTGACCTACCGGGACGCGGCTACGCAAGGCCTGCCGAAAGACGCCACCCATGTGGAGGCGAAACCGCCGGTCATGAACACCTATCCCTACAACGGCTGGAAAAGCATGGGCTTTAGCTGGACGTATTCAGCTTACGGCAAGCCGATGGTCCGGACCGTGAGCTATATCAATCTCCAAGTGGGAGTGCAGATCGTGGTGACCACGCTGGCGGTGCAAAGCGACGCCGAAAAGGTGAACAAGCTTGCCCGGCAATTCATCAGCTCGTGGTGGGTGATGGGCGATGGGGCCAAGTGATAGAACGGCGCCCCTTGGAGAGTGACGGCCGATATTTCGTCAACAAATTGACAACGCCGTGCCGGAGTAATACGGTAATACCGATGACCACGCTCACCTTCAAGATTGCCGAGGATGAGGCGCGAAGTCTGCGAGCCGCAGCCCGGCGTGCCCGGCTCACGCTCTCGGAGTATTTGCGCCGGCAGATCCGAATGAACTCTCCTGAAGCGCAGCCGGTGGGCAAGGTCAAGTGCCGCCACACCGGAGCGATGATTTTTGCTCCGGCACCGCACCTGACTCCGCTGACTTCGGAAACGGTGAGGGAAATGCTGGCCGACTTTCCGTGAGATACCTGCTGGACGTCAACGTGCTGGTGGCTTGGGGATGGGCCGATCATGCAGATCATGAGCGTGCCGCACGCTGGATCCACCGGATCAGGAAAAAGAAAGGAGATCACCTCCTCACGTCCGCGATTCCACAGCTCGGTTTTGTGCGCGTATCTGTGCAGCGTACTGGAGGGCAGATTCTGCCAGAAGCGGCCGGACAGGTGCTGGCCGGAATGTTGCGTTCATTGGGCGCTGCGCATCAATTTGTTCCTGATGATCAGGAGGCAGTACGCTGGCCAGCGTGGTGCACGGCTGCGGCGAGAACTACTGACGCTCACCTGATCGAACTGGCCACGATCCATGGAGCGAAACTCGCGACCCTGGACCAAGGAATACCCGGAGCAATCGTGATCGACGTTTCCTGAATATCGGCTCCGCCGCGCTCAGCGCGGGTGCTGGCCATTGGACAGGCGGAGAATGGCCTCGCCCAGCGTGCGGTAATCCTCGGTGCAGTTGTAGGCTTGGGCGGAGAAGCGCACGTAGCGCCGCTTGGGTTCGCCCCAGCGGACGACGGGCGCTTCCACGCCGTGCTCCGCATGCAGCCGCACTTGGATGGGATCGAATCGCCCGGCGTCGAGAGGTGGCTGTTGCAGCGCCGTGGGCAAGAGGAGCGTGGCCATGCTGGCGAGGAGCTCATTGGGGCACGGCAGAGTTTGATTCAGCCGCCCGGCGAGCAAGGCGCGCGCGGAACTGGCGAGGTGACGATTGCGGTCACGCAATTCCTCCCAGCCACCGGGAAAAAGTGAGCCGCCCCACTGGATGGCGGCGGGCACGCTGAGCCACGCCGTGGGATCGAGCGTGCCGGGCCAGTCGAAGCGATCATGAAACGGGCTGCGGCCGGGCCGGCGCGTGTTTTCGCCATGGCTCACGATCGCGGGACGGAGGGCGTCCTGGCGATCCGGGCGCGCCCAGAGGAAAGCGGCTCCCTTGGGGGCGCAGACCCATTTGTGCAAATTGCCCGTGTAGTAGGCGGGACGCAGCAACCCGAGATGCAGCGGCACGGCGCCGGGGGCGTGCGCGCCATCCACGAGGGTATCGATGCCATGGGCCTCCAAGGCGCGAATGATCTTGGTAATAGGGAAGACCAGCGCGGTGGGGCTGGTGATGTGGTCGATCATCGCCAGCCGCGTGCGCGGGGTGACTGCCGAGAGGATGGCCTCGATGATCTGCGTTTCGTCGCGCAGGGGGAAGGGCACCTTGGCCACGACGACTTTCGCGCCGGCTCGTGTCGCGGCTTCCGCGAGGACATTGCGGCAGGCGTTGTAGTCGTGGTCGGTGGTGAGCAGCTCGTCGCCCGGCGAGAGGTGCAGCGAACGCACGACCGCGTTCACGCCGGCGGTGGCATTGGCGACGAAGACGAGGTCGTCCGGATCGGCCTTGAGGAAGTCCGCCAGTTTTTCGCGCGCGGCGTCGAGCAAATCGGGCAGGTCGCGCCACAGAAATTGCACGGGCTGCCGTTCCATGCGGGCGCGCCATTCCGTCTGGGCTTCGAGCACCGCGCGGGGACAGGCGCCGAAGCTGCCGTGATTGAGGAAGACGACGCTGGGGTCGAGCGTCCAATGTTCAACCAAGGGACTTGGCATGGCTAGGACCCGGCGATCAGCGCCATCCGCAGGGTGGAGGGAAACATCGCGCGCCGCATCTCAGGCTGGAACGGTGGAGCCCGACCAATGTTGGCGGGCGAGGAATTCTTCGGCGAGCGCCTTGTAGGCGGTGGCGCCGAGGCCATTTGGCTCGTACTCGAGGATGGGCTTGCCGTGGCTGGGCGCTTCGCTGAGACGCACGGCGCGCGGGATGATCGTCTTGAAAATCACGTCGCCGAAATGGTTCTGCACCTCCGCGATCACCTGGGTGGCGAGATTGTTGCGCATGAACATGGTCATGAGGATGCCGCCGATAGTGAGGCCCGGATTGGCGCCGCAATCGCGGATCTGGCCGACGATCTGGTGGATCTTGCTCAAGCCCTCGAGGGCGAAATACTCGCACTGGAGCGGGATGAGCAGTTCGTCGGCCGCGGCGAGCGCATTGGTCATGAGGATGCCGAGCGAGGGCGGGCAATCGAGGAGGACGAAATCGAAAGTGGCATCGGCGCGCAAGGGCTCGAAGGCGCTGCGCAGCCGGGTGAGATGATCGTCCGCCCGGGCGACCTCGATTTCCGCCCCGGCCAGGGCCATGTCGCCGGGAATGATCCAAAGGTGCTCCCAGCGGGTGGGCACGACTTTCTCCGAGATCGGGGCGCCGCCGAGCAATGGCTCGTAGATGCTGTGGCCATCGATGGTCGGCAGGCCGAGCGCGCTGGTGGCGTTGGCTTGCGGGTCGAGGTCGATGAGCAAAGTCTTCACGCCTCTCGCGGCGAGGCACGATGCGAGGTTGACGCTGGTAGTGGTCTTGCCGACGCCGCCTTTTTGATTGGCGACCGCGATGATCTTCATAGGGCGCGGGAGTGTAGGCGGGGCGCGACATTTGAACAGATTTGATTGCCGAAAGCCCATGCTGTTGTAGGGGATGCGGCTCCGCATGATCCCGATTACCGAACGCTTTCTCTCCGACGCCGGCGGCTGGCAGGCGCTGAAGCAGGCCCGCAGCCTGCACCAGATGGGCCGGGTGATCGCGGCCAAATACGAGCCGCCGCTGCTCGAGGGGCGCGTGCGGGAAGGGGAGCAGGAGTTCCGCACGGGGCTGAAAATCCTCTCGGCATCCAAGGTGGAAAACCTGTGTACGTGCCGGGAGTCGCGGCAGCGCGGGGTGATTTGTGCGCATGCGCTGGCGGTGGGGCTGGAGATTATCAAGCCGCGTACGGTTGTGACTCCGGCGATTGCAACATCGAGTCCGACGATTTCCATGGGGAACGCTGCGGTGTCTGGTGCACCGGTCGCGTTCCCGACCGGCGAACGGCCCAAGTTTCATCTGCAAGTGGAAGGCTCTCTCAACTACCTCACCGCCCGTCTCGACGCGGAATACGGCACGCGTAAGACGACGCTCGCTGGCTCCCGTTTTGCGCACCCTGCCGAAGAGGCCGCCACGGAGCGCCTGCGCAAAGCGGGTTTCGCCGACCCGGATTCCAAGGGCGACATGGTGCTCAAGGGGGAGCCGCGCATCCTGGCGTTCTTTGCCGGTGAATTGCCGCGGCTGCAACGGGACTGGAACGTCACCATTGGGGCGCGCTTTGACTACGTGACGCGCGAGATCGAACGCATCGAGCCGAAGCTGCAAATTCGCGGTTCGGGGGAAAACTGGTTCGACCTGTCGCTCGAACTCGGCACGCCAAGCGGCGAGCAATTTTCCGCGGCGGAAATTCAGCGGCTCCTGCAATCCGGCCAGAGCTCGACCCGGCTGAAGAATAAGAAGGTGGCGGTATTCGACCCCGGCGTGCTCGATGAATTGCAGCAGGCCCTTACCGACTGCAATCCGGAGCAGCGCCAGCCCGGGATGTATCGCGTGGCCCGCGCGCATGCCGGGTATCTCGATACGCTGGCGCGCGAGCAGGGAGCGAAGCTGCGCGTGGATGCGCGCTGGAATGCGTGGACCGAGATCTTGCGCGATGTGACGCGGCTGCCGGTGATCTCGCTGGGTGATTTGGAGGAGGTCTTGCGCGCCTATCAAAAGACCGGCGTGTATTGGCTGAAGTTTCTGGCGGACAACGGCCTCGCAGGAATCATCGCGGACGAGATGGGATTGGGGAAGACCGTGCAGGCGCTGGCCTTTTTAAGGGAGCTGGGTGGGCGCGCGCTGATCGTTTGTCCGTCGTCGCTGGTTTTCAATTGGGTGCGTGAGGCGGCGCGATTCACCCCGGAGCGAAAGGTGCTGGTCATTGCTGGGGAAGGGCGGGCAAAGCTGTTCGGCCCGGCCATGGAAGAAGCGGAACTGGTCATTACGAGCTATCCGCTGCTCCGCCGCGACATCGAGCGTTACCGCGACTGGGAATTCGACGCGGTGATCCTGGACGAAGCCCAGCACATCAAAAATCCCGACAGCCAGAATGCGCAGGCCGCATGTGCGCTGCGGGCGAAGTTTCGCTTCTTGCTCACCGGCACGCCGATCGAGAATTCGCTCAAGGATCTGTGGTCGCTCATGCACTTTCTCATGCCGGGCTACCTCGGTTCGGCGAAGGATTTCCGGGAGCGCTATGAGCGCGAGATCCAGAACGATCCGCTCGGTGGCGCGGCGAAGCGGCTGCTCCAGCGCATCCGGCCGTTTGTGTTGCGCCGCACCAAGCGCGTCGTCGCCAAGGAACTGCCCGAGAAAATCGAGCAGGTGTCTTACTGCGAACTCACGCCGCAGCAGAAGGACGTGTATGCGGAGTTGGTCAAGACCACGCGCCGGACGCTCTCCGACCTCGCCGGCGCAAAGGATCAGGGCAAAGCCCGCATCACCATGCTCACCGCGCTGCTGCGCCTGCGACAGGCGTGCTGTGATCTGCGCTTATTGGGTCAGGAGGACATCAGTCAGGAACAGGCGTCGGCCAAGATCGAGTTGTTGCGCGAGTTGCTGGCCGAGGCCGTCGATGGAGGCCATCGCGTGCTGATCTTCAGCCAGTTCGTCTCCATGCTCACACTCTTGCGGGAGGCGCTCACCGCGGATGAAATCCCGTACTGTTATCTCGATGGCTCGACCAAGGACCGCGCGGCGGAAGTCGACCGGTTCCAAACGGGCGAGGTGCCCGCCTTTCTCATCAGCCTGAAGGCCGGTGGCGTCGGCCTCAATCTCACCGCCGCGGACACGGTGATCCACTTCGATCCGTGGTGGAATCCCGCGGTGGAAATGCAAGCGACCGACCGCGCCCACCGCATCGGCCAGCAAAAGGTCGTGACCGCTTACAAATTGATCGCGCGAGATACCGTCGAGGAGAAGATCCTCGCGCTGCAGCAAAAGAAGCGGGCGTTGGTTGATGCCACGATCGAGAGCGAGCAGCCGCTGATGGATGGCCTAAGCTTCGACGAAATCGAGGAAATGCTCACGTAGCGCTATTTCACCGTCTGCTCGACACCGAGCTTGGCTAATACCTCTGGCGGCGGGCCGTCGAAGGTAGCGAGCGGCATGTTGCCCACATAGCCGATCGCTTTCCAGCCGGCCTCCGTCCCGTAATAGGCGCTCGCCGCCAGCGAACGGAACTTCAGAAAAAACGTAGCGGCTTTCTTGAATTCCGGCTTCGCATCCGCTGGCCAGCAGATGTCATCGGCGATGGCGCGTTTCTCCGCGTCACCGAGCGCGGCGAAGCCCTTCGAAAAGCGCTTTTGCGCTTCGTCTTCCAACCATTGCAGGCCGGGCAACAAAGCGGTGCGATCCTTCTGCTGCACTGGATAGGGCGCGCTGATCCACTCGTCGATATAGTCGGGCACGCGCGCTGCGCTGGCGGCCGGACCGAGGTGATCGGCGGGAAGGATAAGATCGGCGAGGGCGCTGGCTGTCGCACGTTGCAATGGCGTGAAAGTCAGCGGCCAGAAATCTCCGGGCCCATAGAACTTTGAGAGGTCGGGATCCATGCCGTAGCCTTTCGCGGGCGGGGCTGCAGCGGCTTGCACAGTGCTTCCCAAGTCGGGCAGTTGCGCGGCTGCGGCGACGGCCGCGATCCATTTCAAGATCGTGCGCCGGGGAAGACGCGTGGGAGATTCGTCGGTGCTCACAGGGCTCCTTTCCGTGCCTGTTCGATGATGTAATCACCCGCGCGCCAGGCGAGCGCCATGATGGTGAGCGTGGGGTTTTTGTCCGCATCGGATGCGAAGGGCGCGCCGTCGCAGAGGAAAAGATTCTTCACATCCCACATCTGGTTCCGGCTGTTGCAAACCGACTTCTTCGGATCGTCGCCCATGATCGCCCCGCCCACTTCGTGGATGACTTTGCCACCGCCCTCGATGGCCTCCTTGCCGGACAACCCCTTCCGGCTACGCACCGTGCCGCCCATGGCCTCGATCATTGCGGCGAAGGTTTTCACGCCGTGATCGGCCATGTTGATTTCGTGGTCGCTCCAGCGCCAATGCCAGCGCAGCACAGGAATGCCCCACTTGTCCTTCACTTCCGGATCGAGCTCGGCGAAGGAGTTCTCATTCGGGATCATGTCTCCGCGTACAGTATAGCCGACGTTCGAGCCATAGTAACGCCGTGCCTCTTCCTTGAATTTCGTGCCGTAAGCGCCGCGGGCGAGATCGTCTGGAAGCGGATTGCGGCCGCCGGGCATCGCGCGGGAGCCATTGAACTCGACATGGTAACCGCGCGGAAAGTTGAGCTTCCCGGCGAGTTGTTCCTTGTAGAGCCACCACGGGATATAGAGGTGCGGACCGCCCGCGCCGTCTTCATTGTGCGGCGGCAGATTTTCCAGTGCGGGGATCTGGCCGCCGACGCTCGCCCCGACCGAATCCATGATGTATTTGCCGACGAGTCCGTTGCCGTGGCCGATTCCCTGCGGGAAAGAAGGGCTCTTCGAGTTGAGCAGGATGCGCACGGTTTCACCGCTGCTCGCGGCGAGCACCACGACCTTCGCTTTCACGCGCGCTTCCCGACCGGTCGTCTTGTCGATGTAGACGACGCCGGTGGCCTTGCCGTCTTTGCTTAGCGTGACTTCGCGGGCGTGCGCATTCGGAATGATATCCAGATTGCCCGTGGCCAGCGCCGGCGGCAGATGCACGGTTGTGCTCTGGTAATTCGCGCGCAGGCTGCAACCGCGATGGCAATCGGTGGCCCAAAAACACGCGCCGCGGGCGCGCATGGAATCGGCAACGATGCCTTGGGCCCAGGCGTTGCCGGGATGCAGCTTCGCGGGAATCGTGTCGGCGTCGAGCGGGCGGGTAAGCACGGCGCGGTGGATGGAGATCACCGGGATGCCGAGCGGCTTCACATGCTTCTGCATGTAGAGCTCCGAGGCGCGCGCCTTGGGCGGCGGGAGCAGCACGCCGTCCGGAGAATTGGGCGTGTTCTCCATCCCTTCGTTCGTGCCGAAGACGCCGATGAGCATTTCCACTTTCGTGTAGTACGGCTCCACGTCTTCGTAGCTGATTGGCCAGTCAAATCCCAAGCCATCGCGGCTGCGCGGCTTGAAATCATATGGTCCGTTGCGCAGCGACATGCGGCCCCAGTGGTTGGTGCGGCCACCGAGCATGCGCGGGCGCCACCAGGAAAACTGTTCTTCCGGCTTGTCGCTCGCCTGCGTGTAGGGCTCGTCGGGAATCACCCAGCCACCGTTCACGGTCGCGTCGGTGAAGCCCATCTGCTTGTCGGGTGTGGGCGTGTTGAGCAGCGGTGTCTGGTCGGGACGATGCAGCATCGCCGTCTGCGTGGGCGGATCGTACGAACGTCCGGCTTCGAGCATCACGCATTTCAGACCGGCGAGCGTGAGCGTGTAAGCCATCTGCCCGCCGCCCGCGCCGGAGCCGACGATGGCGACGTCGTATTCGGGTTGGGCCTGGGAGCTGTCGATGATGGCCATGGAGGGAGGCGTCGAGCGGGTTACAGATCGATGGCGCGCTTCTCCGTATAGGAGCGGAGGGCGGCGGCGAAAATCTCGTGGCTGCCCACCGCTTCATCCGGCGTGGCGCAGCCGAAGCGATCACCCAGTTGCCCGGCGTGTTCGGCGGCGAAAGAGGCCAGCATCTGCTGAAAGCAATCGGCGAAACCGGCTTCGAAAATCCCACCGGTGACGACCGGGAAAGCACTCTCACTCATCCCCACATCGTAGCGCTCCCAAATCTGCTCCTTGCCGCGGCGGAAGTGCCAGAGGGTTTTCGTTTCCTTGGTGGAATAGCGCACGCCGCCCTCGGTGCCGAACACCTCGAGATACCACGTGTTCATCTCACCGGGAGCGAGGCGCTTGGTCTCGAGCCGCATCGGCACTTCGCGTCCGGCAATCTCGACGTCGCAGTGCACGAGCGCGTTGTCCCAGGTGTCGCACGCCGCCATGCCGCCTTTGCCATCGGGGCGTTCGGTGTAAATTTTCTGCAACTGGGCGTAGACGCGCTTGGGCCGCCAGCCGAGGCGCAGCGGCACGTGCGCGGTGTGCATCCCGAGATCGCCCATGACGCCGATCTCGCCGCAGAACTGGTTCTGCCGCTTCCAATTTATCGGCTTGGTCGGGTCGAGGTCGCTGGCGTGATGGAAGCCGCTGCGGATCTCCAGAATGTGGCCGAGCTGCCCGCTGCGCAAATAGCGGACGGCCTTTTGCACGCCGGGCAGGAAAGGAAACTCCGACGAGCAACGGACGAAGCGTCCCAACTCACGCGCGGTGTCGCGAATCTTCCGAGCCGCCGCCAGATCGATGCCGAAGGGCTTCTCCGCGAAGAGGTCCTTCCCGCTCTGCAACACCTGCAGATACAGGCTCTCGTGCAGGTGATGCGGGACCGCGACATACACCACGTCCACAATTTTACTCGCGCACAGCTCTTTCGAATCCGCGGTGAAGAGCTGGACCGAGGGGATGCGGCGAAACCACTCGCGCACTTGTTCATTCAGGTCGCAGATCGCGGTGAGTTCCAAGCGCACCGGCGCGTCGGTGAGCGCGCACCAACGGCCGATGGCACTGGCCATTTCGCGGCCCATCAAGCCGCCGCCGATGATTCCGAGGCGCAGAGTCTTCATTTCGCGGCGGCGATGAATTTCGCGGCTTCGGTGGCGGTCGCGCCATCATGGACAATCGCCATGAGTGCCCGCGTCATGCCGGCGGGGTCGCGGTGCTGGATGATATTGCGGCCATAGACGATGCCCGCGGCGCCTTGCTGGATCAGCTTCTCCGTCCGGTCGAGGATTTCGGCATCGGGCGCCTTGCCGCCGCCGCGCACGAGCACGGGGATGCGTCCCGCAATTTCCACGATCTTGTGATAAACGCTCACGTCATCCGTGGGGTCGGCCTTGATGATGTCCGCTCCAAGTTCCACGGCCTGGCGGACGAGCGGGAGAATCTTATTGAGGTCGCCATCCACCATATAACCGCCGGCTTGTTCATTCGGGCGGAAGACGAGCGGCTCGATCATCAGCGGCATGCACCAGCGTTCGCACTCGGGCTTGATCTTGAGAATGTTTTCAA
The DNA here is from genome assembly GCF_040003245.1 of Chthoniobacter sp. NCBI lineage: Bacteria > Pseudomonadati > Verrucomicrobiota > Spartobacteria > Chthoniobacterales > Chthoniobacteraceae > Chthoniobacter > Chthoniobacter sp. The sequence goes on along the minus strand of NZ_JBDUCX010000022.1, from coordinate 12,974 downwards.
TGCACTGGTCGGTGACTTCCGGCTGGCCGGGGATGCGGAAGAGATTCACCACCACGCAAGTGGCGTCGAGCCGCACCGCTTGCTCGGCGGCGTTGCCGATCATGCGGCTGAAAAGCGCGCGCGGCAGCTCCGCGCCGTAGACGTTGGCCACGTCGGTGCGCAACACGAGCGCGGGCTTCTCCTTGCCGGGGATGCGCTGGAGCAGTTCGGCCTGACCGATCGTGAGCTGGATGGCGTCCGGGGCGGCTTTGACGAGCGTGCGCACGCATTCCTCGAGATTCTCGATGCCTTGCAGGAACCCACGCTCATTGAAAAAGCCGTGGTCGATGGCCACGTCGAAGCAGCGGTTGGACTTGGAGTTGAAGAGACGGTTGAGACGGAAGGCTTTCATCGTGAGGGAGGGCAGAGGTTGTCTGCCAATGAGTTGTGGGGCAAGTGGATTGTATACAATTCTCGGGATCGATGGCGTGGCCGTTAGTGCGGAGGCAGTTCCGTCACTAACGCGCGGATCTTGCCTTCCAATTCCGCAGCTTTCGCCTCGGCCTCGGGGACCGGCAGGCCCTGCGCTACTCCCGGCCGTTTGTGGCCGATGTCGCTCAGCCACGCATCACCGAGCATATGCACGTGCTGGTGCACCAGCTTGCGCAATTCCGCACCTTTGGGATTCGCCGCGAGATCGGTGCGAAACTTTTGCCACCAGGCCGCATCGCCCGGCACGAGAGCAGCGATGAGTTGGTCGGCGATCAAGGCGTGGCCGTCGGCATTGGGATGGACCCCATCCTTGGCGAAGACGAAATCCGGATTGGTTTTCCGCTGCGCATCGATGAAGGCATTCATCGGCCCGTGGATGTCGATGACACGCCAGCCCTTGCTGCGCTGCTCCAGCAGCCAGGCGGCGTAACGGTCGAGAACGAGATTGTACCCGCCCAACAGAGAGGTGGGCATCTTCCCTTCTGCGTCCGGACCCGGGCGGGCGCTGAGGGCATGAAAAGTCGGCGGCGTGACGTGGATGATTTGCGCGCCGGCGGCGGTGACTTTGTCGTGCAGCCAGTCCATACCCTCGCGGAATTTTGCAAAGCGCGCTTCGTCGAGCGGCAGGTAGATACCGTCGTTCATCCCGTAGCAGGCGAAGACGAGATCGGGCTTGGTTTTCGGCAGCGCGCGGTCGAGGCGCTCGTGCAAATCGGGACGCGGGAACTTGCCGCCGGCGTGACCGTCTTCCGACAAACCGGAAACAGTCTCGCTGGAAAGGCCAATGTCGATGACTTCAAACTTCCGCTCCGGGTGCCGGGCGAAGAGGTACAGTTCGAAATCCTCCACGTAACCGCCGCCGTGCGTGACGCTATCGCCGAGGAAGACGATGCGCTTTACGCCCGGGAGGAAATTATCGGCGGCGTGAAGTGTCGAAGCGCAGAGCGCAAGGAGTAGAGCGAAGAAAAGGGGGAGGGGGCGCATGGAGTGCATCCAACGAAGATTGTGCGTCCGGTGCAAGTGGATCGTTTTCCGAGCCTCTCAGCGTACTTACGCCTCTTCGTCGGGCGCGTCCGCTTCTTCCGCCTCCGCCGCGGCGTCGCTTTCCAGGCCCAGCAACGCCGCCGCATCCACTGCCGGCAGTTCCTCCGCTGGCTTCAATTTCCTCGCCACGGCCCGTGACCGGCGCTGCGCCAAATCGATGGTATTCGATGCCTCGTTGAGCTTCTTCTGCACCTTGTCGAGCGTCTCGCCAAACTTGCCAAACTCGGTCTTTACCGCCCCCAGCACTTTCCACACTTCGCCGGAGCGCTGTTCGATGGCCAGCGTGCGGAAGCCCATCTGCAAGCTGGTGAGCAGGGCGGTGAGCGTGGTTGGCCCCGCAATTACCACACGGTATTGGCGCTGCAAGGCTTCACCCAACCCAGGACGGCGCAGCACCTCGGCGAAGAGGCTCTCGGTCGGTAGAAACAGGATCGCGAAATCGGTGGTCGTCGGCTGACAGATATACTTCTCGGAAATCTTCCGCGCCTCCTGACGAATGCCTTGCTCGAGCGCGGCGCTGGCCGCTTCCACCGCGCTGACCTCGCCGCGTTCCTGCGCCTCGACAAGCCGCTGGTATTCTTCGTTGGGAAACTTCGAATCGAGCGGCAGCCAGATCGGAGTGCCGTCGAGATCACGCCCGGGCAGCTTGATCGCAAATTCCACACGTTCCGGGCTGTCCTCATTCGGAGCGAAGTTGCGGACAAATTGCTCCGGGGTGAGCGTTTGCTCCAGCAGATTCCCGAGCTGCACCTCCCCCCAGGTGCCGCGCGTCTTCACGTTGCTGAGGATCTTCTTCAGGTCACCCACACCCACCGCGAGCGATTTCATTTCGCCGAGCCCGGTGTGCACTTGTTCGAGGCGTTCGCTCACCAGCTTGAACGATTCCCCGAGGCGCTGCTCGAGCGTCTGGTGCAGCTTCTCATCCACCGTTTGGCGGATGAGCTCCAGCTTCGCTTCGTTGTTGGTCTGCAATTGCGTCAGCTTCGTCTCGATCGTGGTGCGCATGGCCTCCAGTTTGACCTCGTTGCGCGTGCCCAGTTCCTCCATCCGCTTCGCCTGCGCCTCGCGGAAATCCTTGAGCGCGTTTTGCAATTCCGTGCGGTCTTGCAGGTCGGCGGCACGCTCGGCGTCGCTCATCTGCTGCAGCCGCGAGTCGAGTGTGGTCCGCAGTTCGCCGAGACGCTGCTGTAGAGAATCGGCCAGTTCGCGGACGGCCTTCGCAAGCTCTTCCCGCGTCTCGCGTGCCGCGCCCAAGCTCTCGCCTCGTCCCGCCTGGAGTTCACTCCGGACAACCTCATTTACCCGGTCCACCTCGCCACGCACGCGATCACCGGCGGTGTCCTTGGGCGCGCGAAACAGCAGCACCAGCAGAAGGCCCACCCCCAACGCCGACAACACGGTGGCGGCGATCAGCAGTGGCAGCAGGGCGGAATTCATCGGTCACTCGATTTGCGGGATTTACCCGCACTTGTCACGCCCCGTTCCTGTGCCCCCCGCTTCGCCACCGCCCCGCCGTTATTGATTGAGCCCCAGATAGCCGGTCAGCGATTTGAAGAGGAAAAACTGCTCATCCGGCGCCACTGTGAGTCCGCGGACTCGCCGCTGTTCAGGACACCGCCAGGAGTGCCCGTGGTCCGATAGCCAGCCGTACGTCTCGTCGTAGTGCCAGTGCCGCCCATAATCCAGGCGCCCGGCCAGAGCCTTGGAAAACCGGTCAATCAAAGGACCCTCGTAGCCGAGCGCTTTGAAGCAATCCCGGATGGTTTCCCTCGCTTCCTCCCGTTGCTCCGCGGAAATCTCACACGCGGGCAGAAGCAGCAGCAATGAAGCTTCGCGCGCTGGCGTGCGGCGGGAAAACCGGTCAATCTCGTCCCAGCGAAATGCCGGGGATACTCCATGTCCGCCGAGTCCTCCCACCCAGTGCACCTGCCCGAAGGTCGAAAGCCCATACTTCACTTCGTGCCGGGGAGTCCCTAGATAGGCGACATTCACGGCAAACCCCGGGATAGAGAGAATGAACTCCGGCCACGGACCGTATTCGTTATTCATGTTAAGCGTGTCGGTCCAAAAGCCGGCGAAGTCTTCAGGCTGCAAGCCGAACGCCTCGTAGATGTATTCGTACGCTTGGTCGCCCGTACTGCATGCGGATTCCACGAGGTGGGAGGCCCACCAGTAAGGGGAGTCGAGGAGTTGCGCAGGCAGTTGACCCATGACCGGGGCATGAAAACTCAGGCTCGCTGCGACGCCAAGCCCGTTTCCGCCAGCGCGTGATTGGGCGGATTCGTTGTGCGGAGCCTCGATCTTGAAATCGATGTGAATCGTGCCATCTTAGTCGTCGTCCGAACGAGGCTTGGGTGGAAAAGAGATGGCGGAAAAGGAGGGTCCGAGGCGATGGGCATCGGACGCAGGCAATCAAGGCGATGAATCATCAGAATCCAGTAATGAATTGGCAACGGCGTCTCCAGGATCGGCAACCGGCTTACCTCGGCGCTGGCCCGGTAGGCTGCGCTTCGGAATCAAGATTCCGCGACGGGCCTCTTTCCAGTGTAAATCCAGGCCAGTCGTGTCCAATCGTGCCTAATCGTGCCCGAAATTATTTCTGCCGGGCCGATCAGCCACGAGCGGAGGCCGGGGCCGGGGATGCACCTTTCGGTTTCAGCCTTGCTGGCATCAATTCCTACCAGTTCCCGAACCTGCTCCCGCTCCGCTCCCACCTCAATCCCACTCCAGGTTTACTCTGGAGATCCCAGTGGATCCCAGTGGATCCCACCATTGATTTTTTGCTGAAATCCCGCCCCGAGCCACCGCCGAAATCGCGCCCCCGACCACGGATCGTTCCGGACAATATGGAAAAAGATTTACCAGAAACGACAAAAGAACTTCAGGGGTCGCTGGGTTTACTGCAATGTCCGCGCCGCCCCCGAACCGTGCCCAGTATCCTCTCTCTCAGTCGCGCTGCCTGCCTCTTTGCCGGGGGCCTGGCTCTGTCCGCGAACGCCGGGCCTGCGAAGCCGCTGCCGGATGTCCTGGCACCGTTGTTTCAGCCGCCCGCAGAATATGCGAACCAGCTCGGCAGTTTCCGATCACCGCTGAAATTTGCGGATGGCCGCGAAGTGAAGACGGCGGCGGACTGGGCGCGTCGACGCGAAGAGATCCGGCAGCATTGGTTCGACGTGATGGGGCCGTGGCCACCGCTGCTGAAAATGCCGCGGCTGACCGTCCTTGAAAAGACTTCGCGGGACAATTTCACCCAGTGCCGGATCGAAGTGAAAACTGCGCCGGGGCGGATGTCCACGGGCTACCTCTTGATCCCCAGCGGGGAGCCGAAATTCCCCGCTGTGTTCGTGCCTTACTACGATCCGGAAACCAGCGTCGGTCTGCAAAAAGAGCTGCGCGACTTCGCCTATCAGCTTGCCAAGCGTGGTTTCGTGACCCTCGCCATCGGGTCACCTGGTGGCGATGCGCGGGGGCCTGATATTGGCGATGCGCAGTGTCAGCCGCTCTCGTATCTCGCCTATATCGCGACGAATTGCGCGCAGGCGCTCGCCAATCTGCCGGAGGTGGACGCGAAGCGCATCGGGGTGGTCGGCCATTCTTATGGCGGGAAGTGGGCGATGTTTGGGTCCTGCTTGAGTGAGATTTTTGCCTGCGCCGCGTGGTCCGATCCAGGTGTCGTCTTCGATGAAAAGCGGCCGAGCGTGAACTACTGGGATCCGTGGTACCTCGGCCTGCAGCCCGGTTCGCCGCGACCTGCGGGACTGCCCGATGAGGCGCATCCGCGCACCGGCGCGTATCGCGTCCTGATGGAGCAGGGGATGGACCTCACAGAGTTGCACGCGCTCATGGCGCCACGGCCATTCCTCGTGTCGGGCGGAGCGGAAGACACGCCGGCGCGCTGGCCCGCGCTCAACCACGCCATTGCGGTGAATCGCCTGCTCGGCTTCGAGCAACGCGTGGGGATGTCGAACCGACCAAAGCACGATCCGACCCCGGAATCGAACGAGCAGATTTACCGCTTCTTCGAGCATTTTCTCCACTCCAGCCCATCCAACCCATGAATCCTCGCTTCCTCCGAACTCTCTTCATTGCCAGCGCGGCGCTCACGCTGAACTCGCTGGCTGCCGATTTGCCGAAGCTCGATTTCGGCGGCGTGCGCGAAGAGCACATCATGATTCCCATGCGCGATGGCAAGAAGCTCTCCGCCTATGCTTATTTTCCGCCCGGGGAAGGCAAGTGGCCCGCGATCTTCGAGCAACGTTACGCCGACATCACCAGTGCCGGATCCCGCAAGGCCGCGGCGAAATGGGCCGAAAGCGGCTTCGTCATCACCCTCGTGAATTACCGTGGCACGCACGATAGCGAAGGCGTGTGGCACGGCTATCGTGGCATGCAATGGGGCGAACTGCGCGACGGTTACGACGTGTGCGAATGGCTGGCCGCGCAGCCGTGGTGCACTGGAAAGATCGGCACCTACGGCGGTTCGCAAGCGGGCTTCGCGCAGAACTATCTCGCCGTGACCCAGCCGCCGCACCTCGTCGCCCAATACATGACCGACACCGGCCTGAGCCTGTATCAGGAAGGCTACCGCATCGGCGGTGTCACGCGCCCGGAGCGATTCCTCAATATGGGCAAAGTGGCGCGCGTCCCGGCCGACAACGACGCGCTGATGCGCGAATGGGATCAGCACCCGGACTACGACAATTACTGGCGTGACGAAGATTGCACGCTGCACTTCGACAAGATGAACCTGCCCTGTTTTACCATCGGCAGTTGGTACGACTTCATGGTGCAAGGCTCGGTCGCCAGCTTCGTCGGCCGGCAGCAGCATGGCGGAGAAAAATCGCGCGGCCAGCAGCACATCGTGCTCGGTCCATGGCTGCACGGCGGCTATCCGAAATCGAACAAGATCGGCGAACTGGTATTCCCCGAGAACGCGATGTTCGACGTTTATGCGTCGATGACGAAGTGGTTCAACCACTATCTCAAGGGCGAGGACAACGGGGCCGGGAAACAGCCGAAGGTGCGTTACTATGTGATGGGCGCGGCAGGTGAACCGGGCGCGCCGGGGAACGTCTGGCGCGAGGCGCAGGATTTTCCGCCGCATGTGCAGGGTACGCCGCTCTATCTGCGCGGCGATGGGGGACTGGAGCGCACCTTGTCGCCCGATGCTTCGAGCCACACAAGCTACGCGAGCAATCCGCGGCAGCCGATGAGCATTCCCGGAACCTCCTTCCCCGGCGCGAAAGACTCGCGGCCCTTCGAGCAGCAGAGCGAGGTGCGCACCTGGACGACCGCGCCGTTGGCGGCGCCGATCGAATGGACCGGTGAAGTGCAGGCGGAAATCTACGCCAGTTCCACGGCGAAGGACACCGACTTCATCCTGCGCGTGAGCGACGTTTATCCCGACGGGCGCAGTATGCTGCTCATGGATTATCCACTGCGCGCGCGCTATCGCGAAGGCTTCGACAAGGAAGTGCTGCTCACGCCGGGCGAACCGGCGAAACTGGCGTGGCACATTGGCTGGACGAGCATCGTCCTCAACAAGGGCCATCGCATTCGCGTGACCGTGGCCAGCACCGGCTACCCGCTCTACGAGCCGAACAACCAAACCGGCGGACGACAGACCATGGATTGGCTGAAAGACTCCACGGCCGCGATCAACACCATCTGGCACGACAAGACGCATCCGTCCCGCATCATCGTCCCGGAAATCGATCCTTCCCGCTAATTCCCCACTCTCATGAACACGACTCGTCGCACCTTCCTCAAGACCTCCAGCGCCGCGATCCTCGGCTTTCCCGCCCTCGTCCGCGGCGTCAACCTGAACTCCAACCTGCAAATCGCCGGCGTCGGTTGCGCCGGGAAGGGCCTCTCGGACATCTCCGAGACCGGCTCGCATCCGAAGGCGAAATTCGTCGGCTTTTGCGATGTGGACACCACGCACTTCGAGAAGGTGGATGCCAAGTTTCCCGGGGTAACGCACTTTCAGGATTTTCGAGAGATGTTCGCCCAATTGGGTGATGGCTTCGACGCCGTCACGGTCTCCACGCCCGACCACATGCACGCCTTTATCTCCCTCGATGCCATGCGGCGCGGCAAACACGTCTACTGCCAGAAACCGCTGAGCCACACTGTGTGGGAAGCGCGCCAGATGCGGCTGCAAGCGACGAAATCGAAAGTGGTCACGCAGATGGGTAACCAGATCCATTCGGCGAAGGAGTATCGCACCGCGGTGAAGCTCGTGCGTGACGGCGTGATCGGGAAGATCAAGGAAGTGCATTCGTGGCAGAAGAATCCGGGCAACGGCTACACCAAGCTCACCGCGCCGCCCGCGTCCGGGCCGGTACCGGCGTCGCTCAATTGGGACTGGTGGCTGGGCGTCGCCCCGCAGCGCGAGTATGCGCCGGACGTCTATCATCCGTTCAAGTGGCGCGACTGGCAGGACTTCGGCGCCGGCACGATGGGCGACTTCGGCTGCCATATCCTGGACCCGGTCTTCACCGCGCTGGAGCTGACGTCTCCGATCACCATTCGCGCGGAGAACGAAGGTGCGAATGCGCAGACGTGGCCCTCGGCGGAAACGATCAGCTACGTCTTCCCCGGAACGGCGTGGACGGCTGGCAAGACACTGGCGCTCACGTGGTACGATGGCGGGCGCCTGCCCGACCTCGCGCTGGCGCAGATGCCGGCGGAGGGAAAACTGCCGGGCTCTGGCTCGCTTCTCATCGGCGAGGGCGGCACGCTCATCCTGCCGCACGTGGGAATGCCTCAGCTTTATCCGCAGGAAAAGTTCGGCACGTTTGAAATCAAACAGGTCGAGGGATCGAGCCATTACCACGCGTGGGTGGATGCCGCGCTGGCCGGCACGAAGACGACCGATAATTTCGACTACGCCGGCCCACTTACCGAGACCGTACAGCTCGGCAATGTCGCCACGCGCGTCCCCGGCGTTACGCTCCAGTGGGATGCGGCGGCCATGCGCATTCCGAACAAGCCCGAGGCGGAAGCATTGCTGCGCGGCAAGGAGCGCGAGGGTTGGGTGATTGCCCCCGTTGCCTAGCGGGTGCTTGCCAAGGCGGGCGTGGATTGTATGTCATCGCGCGCCTTTGCGCGTCCATGCCCAACGCTGTTTCCACCAAGCCATTCCTGCTCCGCCTCGGCGAATTCATTCGTTTTTCCCACACGATCTTCGCGCTGCCGTTTGCCTTGATCGCGATGCTCGTCGCGGGGAATGGGCGGGTGCCGCTTGCCGTGCTTGGCTGGATCCTCGTCTGCATGGTGGGGGCGCGCACGGGGGCGATGTGCTTCAATCGACTGGCGGATTGGGAGATCGACAAGGAGAACCCGCGCACGGCGGTGCGTCATACGTTGCTGGGAAAATCCAGCGCATGGGTGGTGTTCGCGCTATCGCTGGCGGTTTCGGTGTTCGCCGCGTGGAAATTGAACCCACTGTGTTTCTACCTCAGCCCGGTGATGATCGTCCTCATCACGTTCTACTCGCTGACGAAGCGGTTCACGGCTTACTCGCACTTCTTCCTTGGCTTGGCCTTGAGTGTCGCGCCGATGGGTGCTTGGGCGGCGGTGCGCGGGGAGTTGTGGACGGTCACTCCTTACTTCCTCGCCGCCGCGGTGGTGTGCTGGGTCTTCGGTTTCGACCTCATCTACTCGACGCTCGACGCCGACTTCGATCGCCAGAAGGGACTGTTCAGTTTCCCGTCCCGCTTTGGGATTCCGGCAGCATTGCGATTGGCGAAAGGCCTCCATATCGTCGCGGGGATGGCTTTCTTCGTGTTCGGTTGGCTAGCGGGGCTGGGTCGATTCTACTGGGTCGCGTGGCTGGTGGTTGTTGCGGCTTTGATCTGGGAACACCGCATTGCGAATCCGGAAAATCCGGCTTCCATCAATGAGGCGTTCTTCAACGTCAATGCGCTGGTCAGCATGAGCCTGCTTGCAGGCGTATTGCTGAACTACTACTTGAGCGTGTAGGCCGGCGGCAGGGCGAACGAGAAGCGGTAGCTCGTCTTCACTTTTGTCGCGACGGTCAGGACCGCCTGGCGGATCTGGGGGAGACCAAACTTCAGGGTGTCGATCACCGCGTCGCCGGTCACGATCAGGCGGTCTTTTTCGCGCCAGCCTGCCGCTGGGCCGCCAAAAGGTTGCTTTTCCCCGTTCAAGACCAGGACGCCGTTGACGGTGAATTTGGCGGGGTGCTGTAGATCGGCCTTCTGGATATCTCCCTCGACCAGCTTCACGTTTTCCAAGGTGAACGTGACGTCGGGATGCACTTCGACCTTCAGCCAGTCGCGCATGTTCTTGTCGCGTTTGTCGTTGAATGTGGTGAGGGCCGCGGTCTTGAAGCGCAGGGTGGCCTTTTGGACGGGAGGCGTCGCCTCGGTGTCCAAAGTCGCGCTGCCTGTGAACTCTTTGGCTTCCCCTTTGAAGCTATGCAAGGTGGCGTCGCCCACGAAGGTGAGGCTGCTCCCTTTGGCATCCAGCGGAAGAGTCTGGCTGGCGGCGAAGAGCGGGGCTCTGCCGACCGTCAGGAGAAAGAGCAGGGCGAGGGAGAGGAGGCGGTTCATAGATGTACGGGCTTGATTGCAAATCGAGATCCCACCTTGGTTTGACTGCATCGAAAATGTAGCCAAATGAGAGGGACATGCGTCTTATCCCGCAAATGAACGCTTTTCGTCTGGTTGTTCCTCTCGCTGCCGCGCTCGTGTTCGTCTGCCGCGTCCAAGCGGTCGACGCGCCGGCGCGACGCGAATGGATCGTGGACGGCGTGACCCGCGAAGCGCTGGTTTATGTGCCACCGACGGCGAAGACGGCGGCGACTCCGGTGATCTTCGCCTTTCATGGTCATGGTGGGACGATGGCCTACGCGGAGCGGAAGTTCAGTTATCATACGCTTTGGCCGGAGGCATTGGTCGTCTATCCGCAAGGCTTGCCGACGGCGGGAAAGCTCACCGATCCCGAGGGGAAAAAGGCGGGCTGGCAATTCGCCGCGGGCGACTATGGCGATCGCGACCTGAAGTTCTTCGACGCCATGCTGATAGGTCTGCGCAAGGAATATCGGGTCGACGACCAGCGCATCTTTGTGACGGGGCACTCGAACGGCGGAGGATTCACCTATCTGCTGTGGGCCAACCGCGGAGATCAACTCGCGGCGGTCGCGCCCTGTGCCGCAGCGTCCTTGTCGCCGATCGGTCAATTCAAGCCAAAGCCCGTATTTCACCTCGCCGGGGAAAAAGATCCGATCGTCAAATTTGAATGGCAGAAGATGACGATGGATTCGGTGCGGAAGATCAACCAGTGCGGAGAGGGTCAGCCATGGGGCGACCATTGCACGATTTACCCGTCCAAGATCGGCGATCCCTTGGTGACCTACATCCATCCAGGAGGACACGAGGTGCCACCGGATGCTCCGGCAGTGATCGTGAAGTTTTTCAAGGAGCAGACGGCGCATTAATTGCGCCCCGCGTGGTGTAGGACACGCGTCCTGCACCGCTAACTCACGATCTGCCCCTGCAGCACGGGGCGCTTGTCTTTGCCCCGGTTGGTGCTGGCTTGAAATGTGACGGTTACTTTGTCGCCGTCGAAATGGCACGACACGGTGTCGTGATGTGGGGTCTCGTAGTAGCGCCAGGTCATCACCCATGTCTGATCGTCTTTCCATGTCCCGGCGGCGGCGACCTTGTGGCGAGTGCCGGCGGGTGGAGCGCCGCCGGAGATGATGCGTGGTGGGGTGCCGGGCAGGGCGGTTTCTCCGTGTTCCCAAGCGCCGAGCCCGCTCGAGATGGCATAGGTGTCCTGTTCCGTGCGGAAGGTGCAATGGACTGAGGTCATTTCGAAATCGAACGAGATGTTTTGCAGGCCGAGGGAGTTGGTGTTGAGGCGAAACATTTTGCCGGAGATATTCGTCGCGACAGGAGAAGTGAGCGGTCCGGCAGGGGGAGGGAGGGCGAGCCCGGCGAGTCTTTCGCGCAAGCGGGTTTGCGCGGCGGCGTCCGCGGGTAATGGCTTTTCCTGCATGGCCGGCAAGAGGTGCTGCCAGACGAGGTCCAGTTCGCCCTGCAAATCTGCGCTCTCGCCGGTGATGGCGATGACCGCGTCCTGCTCGGGCAGGACGATGGTGAACTGCCCGAACGCGCCATCGCCGCGGAAGGCGTTGTGGCGGCAGCGCCAGAATTGATAGCCGTAGCCTTGCACCCAGTCATTGTCCTCGTGGGGCCGCGAAGGCTTGGCCGGGTCGGGTTGCTGAATGTGTTTCGTCGTCGCTTCCTCTACCCAAGCGGGCGGGAGGATCTCTTTGCTGCCCCACTTGCCCTTTTGCAAATAAAGCTGCCCGAATTTCGCGAGGCCCTCCGTTTGGATGCTGAGGCCCCAGCCGCCGGTATTGATGCCGCGTGGGCAGGTCTCCCAAGTCATGCCTTCGATGTTGAGCGGGGTGAAGAGCTTGGGCGTGAGGTAATCGATGACTTTCTGGCCGGTCACCCGCTGAACGATGGCCGAGCACATGTAGGTGGCAGCGCTGTTGTAGAGAAAGACGCTGCCGGGCGTGTGGGTGATGGGCGCGGCGAGAAAGGCGCGCACCCAGTTTTGCTGCTCCACCATGGCGTAGGTCGGTTCGTGCTCGTTGCCGACCGACATGGTGAGGAGATGCTTCACCTGCAAGGCGGCGAGGTTGTCGCTGATTACCTTGGGCAGGTCGTCGGGGAAGAACGACGTGACTTTGTCCTCCACGCTCAACTTGCCTTCGGCGACCGCGAGGCCAACGGCGGTGGAGGTGAAGCTCTTGCTCATCGAGTACATGGTGTGCGGCAATTCCGCCGCGTAGGGCGCCCACCAGCCTTCGGCGATGACGCGTCCGTGCCGTGCGACGACGATGCTATGGAACTCGTGCTTGCTCTGCGCCAGGGCGTCGAGAAAGGCCTCGATGGCGGGCGAGGAGACACCTTCCGCTTCCGGCGTGCTGCGCGGAAGTCCCCGCGTGGCGGCGAAGGCACGGCGTTCCAACGCTGCGCCCAAGGCCAGGGCGCCGGCGCCGAAGCCGAGTTGCTTGAGGAAAGTTCTGCGGGTGGGAAACATGCCGCCAAGCCTGTCCCGATCGGCTTTCGTCGGCAAGCTCGTGAAGCGACTAATGACGCTGAATTCGAACGAGCAGCACGAGCACTATGGCGCCTAAAAATAAGAGAAGAGCGTTCGAGCTCAACGTCCTGGGCAAAAACGATACGGACGGCATGCGCGCCTTTCGCAACATGCCGTCCGCATGGTTTGGAATGGTTAGACCGCCGCTTCGTCCTTTTCCTCGGTGCGAATGCGCACTGCGGAATCGACGGGCAGGACGAAGATCTTGCCGTCGCCGATCTTGCCGGTTTTGCCTGCCTTGACGATCGCCGCGACGGCTTGCTCGACGAGCGAGTCGGTGATGACGACCTCGAGCTTGATCTTGGGCAGGAAGT
>NZ_JBDUCX010000021.1:0-40053 GCF_040003245.1 Chthoniobacter sp. | reverse complement strand
CGACCGCACGTCCCAGCCCAAATACGGCGCCGAGCTCATCACCGCCTGCGGCACGAGCCACATCATCTTTCATTTCCGCAACGGCTTTCGCCTCGCCCATCATCGCTCTTATCAAGTGGAGCGCGCCCCTTTCGACAAGCTGCTGCTCGACAACGCTGCCAAACAGGGCGCCGAAGTCCGCGAGGAGGTCACCGTCCAGGGCGTCGATTTCGATGACGATGGCGCCACCCTGCGTATTGCCGGACAACCGACTTTGCGGGCGCGCTATGTCATCGACGCCAGTGGCCGCAACACCGTCATCGGCCAGCAGCAAGGCCTCAAGAAAAACTACGCGCACCTGCAAAAATTCGCAGTCTTCGCCCATTACGACAATGTGCGCCGCCCACCCGGCGACGACGGCTGCACGCTCACCCGCATGGTGCGCGCGAAGGACCGCTGGTTCTGGGTCATCCCGCTCAGCGACACGAAGACCAGCATCGGCATGGTCACCGACACGGCGACCTTCAAGCAATGGAAGCAGTCCCCCGAGGAAGCGCTCGATGCCAGCTTCCGCGAGCAACCCCATTTTACCGAGATCCTTGCCGACGCTCAGCGCGTGACGCCGGTCTACTCCACCGGCGACTACAGCTATCGCAATACGCGCCTCACCGGTCCGCGCTGGATGCTCATCGGCGACGCCGCGGGATTCATCGATCCCGTATTTAGCACCGGCGTGTTCCTCGCCATCGCCTCGGGCGAGCAGGCGGCGGATGCCATTCACGTGGCCCTCGACCGCCCGCAAAGAGCCCTCGGCCTTTTCGCCAAATACGAGAAGCGATTGAATCGCGTGATGGATCTCTATCTGCGTTTCGTGAATTCGTGGTACCAGCACGAATTCATCGAGGTCATCTCCCAGCCCACCAAGCACTTCAACCTTCCCGCCGCGGTCAACGCGGTCCTCGCTGGCAATATCAATGGCGGCTTCGCCATCTGGTGGCGGATGCAGCTTTTCTACCTCGTCGTCTTCCTGCAAAAGTTCGCCGCCCTTTGCCCGCGTCTCACGTTGACTCCCGCGCCCATCGCCTCCCCTACTCCTTCCCCGACTGCCACGACATGCGTTCCTTGATATTCGCCAGCGCCCTCGCGTTGACCTTCCTTTTCACCGGCTGCCAGACGCCGAAGTCGTTCCCGATGCCCGACTCCACGTGGAAGGCGCACGTCGGCCAGTTGAAGTTTTCCAATCGCAAGCGCACGCTCATCGGCGATGTCGTGGTGCAGCAACGCGGCAAGGACGAGTTTCAACTCGATTTCATCAAGGGCGGCGGCCTGCCGCTCATGTCGGTGCGCCAGGATGCAACCACCTCGCGTGCGGAAGGCATCCTCGCCCACGGTTCCTGGCAAGGTGTGCCGGCCTCCGCGGCCCACGCGTTGCGCCCGTGGTTGAAACTGCGCGAGTCATTCGCCCAATCAGGATCGAAGGCCGCCCACTCCGAGGCCAAATACAGCGGCGGACAGCTCAGCATGTTGTTCGTCGCCTTTCCGGACGAAGACCAGCGCTTTGTATTCCAGTTCAACCGCTAGCGCAGATCGGGTTTGCGCATGAGTTTGGACCGCACGTTCGCCCGCATCGTCACGCACCATCGCCTCGCGCTCAGCGCCGGCGTGATGGTGATGCTCGTGGGCGCCATTCTCACCATCGTCTTCGGCGTCCATTTCGCTTCCGACGTGCTGGACCTGCTGCCCCAGCACTTCGATGCAGTGAAGGCCTTCAAGACTTTCGACCGTGAATTCAGCCAGGCGCGCGAACTGACCATCGGCCTGCTCGACGAGACCCACGAGGTCGACCTCGACGCCTTCTCCGAGCACTTCGCCGCCAAGCTCCGCGAGGAGCCATGGGTCGAGCGCGTGATGGACCGCTCACCACTCGAATCCGCCGGTGGCCTGGAAGCCGCCCGCACCCTGACCCTGCCTCTCCTGCTCAATCTCGACACCGCCGATTTCGACCGCGCCATCCACGTCCTGGCGCCGGAGGAAATCGCCGCGCGCCTGAAGAAACTGCACGCGGAATTGGAAGCGGGATCGCCGACAGCCACGATCCAGCTCGATTCCGACCCCTTGGGAATCATTGCCCCGGTCATCAAATCGTTGGGCGGCTCTTTTTCCATCGAGCAAACGCGTCCCCTCGCCTCACCCGACGGCACGCTGCGCATCGTCCTCGCCAAGACCAACCAGACCGATCTCGGCGCGCACGCCTGCCAGGCCATCATGGACAAGATGGAAGACTTCAAGCGCCGGGTCCTCGCCGACTGGACTGGACCCGCGCCGCAAATCCTCGTCACCGGTCGCACACCCTATGTCGGCGAGCTCTCGCGCACGATGGCCGGAGACGTCGTCTCGACCGTCGTCGGCTCGGTGGTGCTCGTCACGGCCGTCTTTCTCATCGGTTTCCGGCGCATCCGTCCGTTGTTGGCCATCATGGCCGTGCTCGCCCTTTGCTGCGTGGTCGCCGTGGCGCTCGGCGCGCTCGTCTTCCGCGAGTTAAACATGATCACGATCGGCCTCTGCTCCATCCTCATCGGCCTCGGGGTCGATTTTGGGATGATGCTCTACGCCGTCTACGAACGTGAACGCGAGACGGGTGCCGACCACGAAAGCGCTGTCGCCGCCGCCCTCCGCAGCCAGGGCAAAGGCGTCCTCTTCGGCTCGCTCACCACCGCCGCCGGCTTCCTCTGCTTTCTCCGTAGCCAGTCCACCGGCTTCGCCCAGCTCGGCGTCCTCATCGCCTTTGGCATCCTCGTCGCCGGCCTTTTCATGGCCACGGTCTTCTTCGCGTTTATCGGCCAGAAGTTCCGCCGCAAAGGCCGCGACTGGCTCTGGACGGCGGGCGATCATTTTGTCGGCTTTGTCTATCGGTCACCGCGCGGCTTCTTCCTGGCCGTTGCCATCCTGCTCACGCTCTGCGCCACGGTGGCGTTCCTGCCCGTCGGGCAGGTGCAGTTCGATTCCAATCCCAAGTCGCTGGAACCGAAAGACAGCCGCGCAGGGATCGCCTTGCGGACGATTCAAGCGAAGATGCCCATCGCTGCCGAACCCGTCATTGTCCTGCTCCGGAATCCCGATCCCGAGCAGTTCCATACCGGCTGGGTCAAATTGCAGGCGGCCTGGACTAAATTGGTCGCCGACAAAAAGATCCGTTCCGCCGCTTCCCCCACCGCCCTCGCCATTTCCCCCGCACGCCTTTCCGCCAACGCCACGCGGCTGCAGTCCGTCGATTTCGCCGCGTCGCGCGCCGCCCTCGCCAGCACCATTGCCACCGAAGGCCTGAGTGCCGACGCCTTCCAATCCGCTTTCAGCTTGCTCGATGCGCTCAAGGCCATCGCCGATGGCAACCGCACGTCCCTCGACTGGCGGCACGCCCTGCCCGCTGATTCCAGTTGGTGGTTCGTGCTCGACCGCTTCTTTTCCCGCGATCCCTATCTCGCCGCCGCCTACATCACGCCTACGCACACCCTCGCCACCTTCGCGGAAAAGGAGCAGTTGCGCGCGGAGATCGAAGCGGCTGGAGTGCCCGTCCAGATCTCCGGCTGGAGCTACACCCTGCAAGACCTCGTCCCGTGGGCGAAGGGCAAGCTCACGGAGCTCTCGGCAATCATGATCTTTTTTAATGTGGTGCTCCTGCTTTTCCTGTATCGCCGCGCCTTCCCACTCTTCATCCTCATGCTGAGTCTGGCGCTTTCCATCGCCGCGCTCGTGACGACGCTCAAGCTTTTTGCCATACCCCTCAACATGTTCAACGTCCTCGCCTTCCCGCTCGTCCTCGGTGTCGGCGTGGACTATGGCATCTACATCGTCATCGCCATGCGGCAGGACGGCGACCAGCGGCAGAATCTCGCCACCGTCGTGAAGCCCGTGCTGCTCAGCGGACTAACTACCACGTGCGGCTTCGGTTCGCTCGCCCTGGCGGCCAATCCCGCGCTGCGCAGCCTCGGTTCCGTGTGCTCCATCGGCGTCGCGTGGTGCCTCTTGGCGACGCTCTGCTTTGTCCTGCCGGCCTACGCCTGGCGGGGGGCAAAATAGCCTCCCGGCATGCGAGATTCCCTCTATACCATCGGCGGTTTCAAGTTTGCCTTCGCGCTCGCGCACCTGCTGCCGCGCGCCGTCAATGCCCGTCTCGCCACTTGGATCGGCTTGTCCGCCTATTACCGCAGTCCGGAAGCGCAATCCGCCCTCCGCTCCAATCTTCACCTCGTCACCGGTCTGGGGGGAGCGGACCTCGATGCGCTCTGCGAGGAGAATGTCGGGAACTTCAGTCGCATGCTCGCGGATTACTTCCTCTGCGCCGGCCCGAATGCCGCCACGCACGCGGCCGCCTTGTTGCACCACGATGGCGGCGAGCAGCACCTCGCCGCCGCCCGGGCGCCCGGCAAAGGGATCATCGTCGTCACCGGCCATCTCGGCCACTGGGAACTCGGCGGGCTCATGCTCGCCCTGCTCGGCCTGCCGCTCACCGTCGTGACCCTCGAGGAACCCAGCTCCGAGCTCACCCGCTGGCGGGAAGCCTGCCGGCGACAATTAGGCATCAAGACCATCGCCGTCGGTCCCGGCCATCCCTTTGCCTTCGTCGAAATGATGCAGACGCTGCGCCGCAACGAACTCGTCGCCATGCTCGTCGATCGCCCCTACGAGGGCACCGGCGCCTGCGTCGATCTCTTCGGCCACAAGACGGAATTCTCCACCGCCGCCGCACTGCTCGCCCAACACACCGGCGCCAGCGTGCTCCCGGCCTTTGTCATCCACGATGGCGAGGGCGGCTATACCACCATGGCGGAGCCTCCTGTCCCCATGGATATCCATGGCGATCCCCGCGTGACCCTGCAGGCCAATACCCAGCGCATCGCCACCGTTTTCGAAGGCATCATTCGCCGCCATCCGGCGCAATGGTTCAACTACGTCCCCATCTGGCGGGAAAACGGCAAGACCCCTCCTCCCGCCACCTGCGAAGCCGGTGCGTCCAAACTGAGCACTGAGCACTAAGCACTTTCCCACTTTTTCCCCCTTGCCCTGCCGCGCGCTCTCCAGCCCAATGCACGCTCTCCCGCTTCCGACGTCCCTCATGCGCCCAGTCCTCGCCCTCTTTTTCCTCCTTTTTACGTTCTCCCTCCGCGCCGCCGATCTCGCTCCGGCGGAGACGCAGGCCCTCCTGAAAAACCTCCAGGAGCATCGCGCCAAATTCCCCTCGCTCTCTGCTGACTTCGTCGAGGAACGCACTTCACACCTGCTCAACAAACCGCTGACCAGCGAGGGCAACATGGCCTTCCAGGTGCCCAACAAATTCCGCCGCGAAGTGACGGGCAAAAGCCCAAACATCACCGTGAGCAACGGCCAGAAACTCTGGATCTACTACCCGAACTTCAAGGAAGCCGAGCTCTACACCCTGGGTCAGAAGTCCTTCTTGGACGACTCCATCGCCGCCCTCACCGCCGGGCTCAATTTCCAGCGCGTCGACCAGTTCTATACCGTCAAGGCGACGCGCGAAACGCAGGGTTACCGCCTCGCCCTCACCCCGCGCAGCAGCGGCCTCAAGCGCATGGTCAAGGAGGTCACTGTCTGGGTCGGCGACGACCTCAAGATCGACCGCAGCGAGACCATCCTTGCCCCAAAGGGCGACAGCATCATCACCACTTACAAGAACCAGCGCCCCACTCCGCTCTCCCCGGGCATCTTCGACTTCACCCCGCCGGCCGACGCCCATATCTCCCAGCCACTCGGCAAGTAGGTTGCGGCCTTAATGCCATGGATTGGCATTAAGAAAGCCGGCGCAAAGTCCGTCGGGAACACCACCTTGGGAAAATTTCGGACCTTGACCAGCCTTTACCCGCCTTGACTGGGCTTGACCAGCCTCTGTGTTACTCTGGGCCGGTCAAGGTCCATCAAGGCGATTAGGCAGCCCGCTTCGATGCGAATGTAGACGCACTACTGCATCTCATTTGCATCAAGCCGCCAGCGATCAGTCTATCAAAGAACCTCTTCGTCCACCTCCCGTAACACCCCACACCGCCTCTCTTATTTCTGGTGCCCTTTATAGCACTATGCGCCCAAAAAAGCAAGCAAAAAATGTAAGGAACCTGGGTTCACGCCACAGCCGATCCGGCCCGGCATCTAGCACCCCTCTTCTTCGTACGCATCTCGCAAAACCTGCATCGTATGCCGGACGCGAATCGGTGAGCCGAGCTTCGCCAGGTGCACCCGGAGCTGCGTAAGGCAGCCGATGTTTCCCGAAGCCACGACCTCAGCGCCCGTCGCGATGACCGCACGAGCCTTCTTCTCGCCGAGGGAGCCCGCGATCTCCGGTTGATCGAGATTGTAGGTGCCGGCGCTGCCGCAGCAGATCTGGGCATCGGCCAATTCGCAGAGTTCCACGTGGGGGATGCTCCGCAGGAGTTCACGCGGCTCGCGGCGCACTCCCTGCGCATTGGCGAGATGGCAGGCGTCGTGATAGGCGATCTTGAGCGGACGGGCGCCGGCCGCCGGGCGCTCGCGCAACCCGAGCCGCTGGAGAAAGACACTCACGTCCAGCACGCGCTGGCGGAACGCTTCCGCGCGCGCCTCGTCGGGAGTGCCGCAGAGGACGAGGTGGTATTCGTGCATCGCGGAGCCGCAACCGGCGGCGTTGGTGAGGATCGCATCCACATCGGAGGGAAACGCGTCGAGGTTCCGCCGGGCAAAAGCCTGCGCGGCCTCCAGGTCTCCCGTGTGCCACGCCAGACCGCCACAGCACCCCTGCCCGGCGGGCATGACCACTTCCACACCGTTGCGGGTCAGCACCTCGATGGTGGCGGTGTTGATATCGGGATCGAGCACGCGCTGCGCGCAGCCCGCCAGCAACGCCACCCGCGCCCGGCGTTCGCCGTGAGCCGGCGTGACCACCGGCCAGTGCTGGGCGGGTGGAATCTGATCGGGAACCAGATCGAGCATTGGTCGCAGGCTCGAAGGCACCAGCGGACGGAGCATCTTTCCAAACCGGCCGAGCAAGGCAGCGAGACGGAATCGCGTCGGAAACGGAATCGTCTGCGCGGCGATCCAGCGGCGGAGTTTTTCGCCAGGGGATCGCGGCATGTGTGGCTTCATGAGCGCGCGAAATGGGCTGATGAGATCGCGATACGGCACGCCGCTCGGGCAGGCTGGCTCACACGCGAGGCACCCCAGACAACGATCCACGTGCGGCTGGGCCGCCGCCAGTGGGAGCGTGCCTTCGAGCACTTCTTTCAT
This sequence comes from Chthoniobacter sp., assembly GCF_040003245.1. NCBI lineage: Bacteria > Pseudomonadati > Verrucomicrobiota > Spartobacteria > Chthoniobacterales > Chthoniobacteraceae > Chthoniobacter > Chthoniobacter sp. Next base: position 32,805 of record NZ_JBDUCX010000021.1, on the reverse strand, counting down.
CAGCACGATGCGCCCCCGCGGCGTATCCATCTCCTGGCCGAGCTCGCGGTAGGTGGGGCACGCGGCGAGACAGAATCCGCAATGCACGCAAGTCTCCACCGCATGGGTCATGGTAGCCCCAAGCGGTCCGAGCGTTTCGGTGGGAATTTTGTGCAGCATCAGTCGTCGAGAGTGGGGAAACGATTTACCGGGTCGAGCGCGTGCTTGACCGCCTGGGCAATGGCGGGCCGGATGCGCTGCCCCAGCCAAAGCGGCGCATCGCCGCGCAAGGTGACACCGCTGAGGCGCAGTTTCCGCAGATGTTCATCCAGCGCGCCGGCCTGCGCCGGGGAGGACAACGAAACGAAAGCGAGATTTCCGCCGGCGCTGAGATGCAGCCGCGCTCCATCGAGTGATCGCACCGCTTGGGCGAGCGACACCATAGCGGCGGGCGAGAGCGCCACTTTGATCAGCGCGGCCGCTTCATCGGCCCAACGAAATGCGCACAAGTCCGCCCAGAGGATTTCCGCAACATTCTCGGAAACAACCTCGCCCGACCAGCGCGCGAAGATCTCACCCGCGATGGACTCCAGCGCCGCAGCCGGTCCCGCGAGCCTGGCTAGTACAACGGACTCGCCGGGCGCGACGTCGAGAGCATCGAACTCGAATCTCGAATTTGCGGCGGCGGTGAGGACTTGCGCGGCAGCCTCCGGCGTAGCGGCGTCCAACCGGACCGTGAGCGCGGAAGATGGACGCGGAAATACTTTAAAGGTGATCTCCGCCAGCACGCCGAAGCGCCCGAGGCTGCCGACGAAAAACTTGGGCAAATCGAATCCCGCGGCGTTCTTCACCACCTTCCCACCCATGCGCAACAGGCGTCCCAGGCCATCGACGAAGCGCACGCCAAGAATGAAGTCGCGCAAACCGCCAAAGCGAAAGCGTCCCGGTCCGCTCAATCCCGCCGCGACCGTGCCGCCGAGCGTGGCGCCCGCGCCCGCCAGCATGGGGTCGAAAGGCAGATACTGCCCACGCTCGGCGAGGGCGGCGGCGATCTCCCGCAGCGGTGTTCCCGCCGCGGCCGTGAAGGTAAACTCGCTGGGATCGTACTCACTGATCCCGCGCAGGGCCGCGGTGGAAAGTTTCACCGCATCCACCTCCGAGAGCCGCGGCTTGGTGCCGGCACCGACGGCGAGCAAACCGGGCGTGGAGCGAACGGCGTCGACCAGTTCCGCGAATGAGGCGGGAGCGAGTGCGGTATTCATTCGCGCAAGATGACGCCGGCTTTTTCCAACGGATGCAGACCGTGCTGTTGCAGCGCCGGGGCCTCGGACGTGGGAAACATTTTGCCGGGATTGGCGATGCCGAGCGGGTCGAACGCCGATCGCAGACGCCGCATACAATCGATCTCCTCCGCGGAGAACATCGCCGGCAGATACTCGCGCTTCTCCACGCCCACACCATGCTCGCCGGTGATCGAGCCGCCCATCTCGACGCACATTTCGAGGATGGCACCCGCGAGCGCCTCGGCTCGTGACAGCGCGCCGGATTCGCGCCCGTTGAAAAGAATGAGTGGGTGCAGATTGCCGTCACCCGCGTGGAAAACATTGGCCACGCGCAGTTCTGATTTCTGCGCCATCTGACCGATCCGCCGCAAGGCCTCACCCAGCCGGCGGCGCGGGACGACGCCATCCTGCACGATGAAGTCGGGCGACAGGCGGCCCACCGCGCTGAAGGCGCTCTTGCGTCCCTTCCAGATCGCCGTGCGCTCCTCCGCGTCGCGGGCCGGACGGGCTTCCACGGGCCGGCTGGCGGCGATCATCCGGTCGAGCCGCTCGCGGTCGGCGGCGACCACTTCGCGCGGGCCTTCGAGTTCCACGATGAGCACCGCTTCGCAGCCGGGCGGATACTCCGCATGCACCGCCGCCACGGCGGCCTCGAGCGCGAGTGCATCCATGATTTCCATCGCGCCGGGCAACAGCCCGCTGGCGATGACCGCGGACACCGCATCGCCCGCCTGCTCCAGCGTGCGGTAGCCCGCGAGCACGGTGTGAAAACATTCCGCGCGGGGCAGCAGTTGCAGCGTGATTTCCAGGGCGATGCCGAAGAGTCCTTCATTGCCCGTGAACAGACCGCACCAATCCGGCCCCACAGTTTCGCGGCTCGGGCCGCCCCACTCGACGACTTCCCCCGTGGCCAGCACCGCCTTCAGGCCGAGCACATGATTGGAAGTCATGCCGTATTTCAGGCAATGCGCGCCGCCGGAGTTGAACGCCACATTGCCGCCGATGGTGCAAATGGACTGGCTGGAAGGATCGGGCGCGTAATGCAACCCGTGCACCGCCGCCGCTTGCGTGACATCGAGATTCACCACGCCCGGCTCGACCACGGCGATGCGCTGCGCCGGATCCAGTTTCAAGATTCGATTCAGCCGATTCAGCGCGATGACGATCCCGCCCGCCACCGGCAGCGAACCGCCCGACAAGCTCGTGCCGCTGCCGCGCGCGACGAAGGGCAATCGCTCCGCATGGCAGAAGCGGACGAGCGCGATCACCTCGTCGGCCGTCTCGGGAATGACCACCGCCGAAGGACGCGTGCGAAAGGCGGTCAACCCGTCGCTCTCATAGGCAGCCAGTTGTTCCGGGCGCTCGAGAAATCGCCCCGGCGGCAACATCGCCGCGAGGCGCTGGAGCACGGGAGCGGTCATATGACAGAAGGCTACCGCAAGATTTCCTTCAACGCGGCCAGGACGAGATCCACGTTGCGCACTGTAGCGCCGTGGCCCATGAGACCGATGCGCCACGCTTTGCCCGCCATGACGCCGAGCCCCGAGCCGATCTCGATGCCGTATTCTTCCAGCAGCCGCTGGCGCGTGCCCGCGTCATCGGCCCCGGCGGGGATGTGAATGCAATTCAGCGAGTGCAGGGAGCGCTTCGGAATATAGGTGATCCCCATCGCTTCGAGGCCGGCCCGCAGGCGCTGGTGCATTTGCGCGTGGCGCGCGATGCGATTTTCCAGCCCTTCCTCCAGCACGATGCCGAGCGCTTCGTGCAAGGCGTAGGTCATGTTGATCGGCGCGGTGTGATGGTAAACGCGACCGCCACCCCCACCGCCGGTGTAGTATTTCCGCAGCATGGAAACATCGAGATACCACGACTGTACCTTGGTCTTCCGCGCATCCATTTTCGCCAGCGCGCGTTCACCGAAGCTCACCGGTGAAAGCCCCGGCGGGCAGCTCAGGCACTTCTGCGTGCCGCTGTAAATGGCATCGATCCCCCAGTCATCCACGCGCAATTCGTGGCCGCCCAGGCTGGTCACGGCATCGATGGCGAGCAACGCGCCCTGCGCATGCACCGCATCGGCAAAGCCTTCGAGCGGTTGATGCGCGCCGGTGCTGGTCTCGGCGTGCACGATGCCCACGAGCTTCACCTTGGGATGCTGGGCCAGCGCCGCCTTGAGCTGCTCCAGGGAAATCACGTCGCCCCACGGCGCTTCGACCGCATGCACCGTCGCGCCGCAGCGCTCCATCACGTCCTTCATGCGCGTGCCGAAGACACCATTGATCCCGACGATGACTTCATCTCCGGGCTCGATAAGATTCGTCGCGACGCACTCCATCCCCGCCATCCCTGTCCCACTCACCGGAAACGTCAGCGCATTCTTCGTCCGAAAGACCTCGCGCAGCCGCGCACAAGTCTCGTCCATGATCGCGAGATATTGCGGATCGAGATGCCCGAGCGTCGGCGCGCCGAGGGCGCGCAGCACGCGTTGCGAAACCGGGCTGGGTCCGGGTCCGAGGAGGATCCGTTCGGCGGGAAAGGCAGTGGAAATCGAGGAAGTCATGTGGAGGGGTGCGGCGAAGTTTTGGGGAGGCAAACAATGAAATGCCGGAACACTTCCCTTCAAACAAGCCCGGGATGACGAACCCTTGCCACCCAACGCATCACTCGTTATCGTTGTCCCATGCAATCCAACGCCTGACTCCGATGGGACTTGGCGAAAAAATCCGCAAACAGGTCGGCCGTCCGCGGCAGGCGAACGCTTTGCGCGAGTTGCAGACGCTCAATGACAATCTCCGGAGTCTGGGCATCCCGCTACCTCAACCCGATGCCCGACACGTTCGAAAGTCTGTTGGTCAAACTCCGCCGCGCGGGAGTTGATTACCTCGTGGCGGGCGGCGTTGCCGTCTGCCTCAATGGTTTTGTGCGGACGACGCAGGACCTCGACCTGCTCGTGGAAGCATCACCTGCCAATCTGGGTCGATTGCTCTCGTGCCTGGCTGGCTTCGGCGAAGGATTCGCGCGTGAGCTTTCCCTGGAGGACTTCCCGCTGGAAGAAGGCGCCGTCCGGGTGATCGAGGATTTCACCGTGGATCTGTTTACGCTCATGCGCCGGCGAACATTTGCAGATTTCCTCGCGACGGCACGCCGATTGGAAATCGGAGATGTGACGGTCCGCTTCCTTGATCCGGAAGCCCTGATCGAGTTGAAAGCGTCGTCGGATCGCGACAAGGACAAGCTGGACGTGTCCGCGCTGCGGGCTCTCATCGACGGTTCCGTCCCGCCAAACGTCGTCGATCTGGTGGAACTAACTCCACCCGTAGACGGGACGCCTGAAGATCCGCACTGATTTGGGGCGGCCCATAGGCGCCGCATTCTTGAAGAATGCTTCCGACGCCTACGCGATCCGCGAAGTCAGGCCACCGTCGATCGTGATCGTGTCGCCGGTGATGTAGTCGTTCTTCACGAGCATCAGGATCGCGTCGGCCACCTGCTCGGATGTACCTTCGCGGTGCAGCGGGATGCGCTGCTCGAGGTTCAGCTTCTTTTGCTCGGCACTCATGTGCTCGTGGAATTTCGTGCGGATAACGCCCGGGGCGATGCAGTTCACGCGGATGTTGTCGTTCGCCAATTCACGGGCCAGCGCGCGCGTGAGTTGTGGCAGCGCGCCTTTCACGGTCTGGTAGGCGATGTTGCCCATGACGCCGAGTTTTCCCGCCGTGGAGGAGATGAGGATGATCGCGCCTTCCTGGCCCTTGCGCATGTGCGGGACCGCCGCGCGGGAAAGGTGATAGACTGCATGGACATGCACGGCGAACGCGCCATTCCACGCCTCCGGCGTCACTTCCAGCAATCCGCCGGCCACCGCGCCGCCCGCGGCATGCACGAGCACGTCCAGCCCGCCGAGAGCCGTGGCCGCCTGCGCAACCATCCGCTCACAATCCGCGGGCTGGCCGCAATCGCCGACCAGCATTTCGCAGCGCACGCCGAGCGCCTCGATCTCGCGCTTCGTGCGCTCCGCATCGGCGTCGGCGTGACGCGAGGAGATAGCAACATGGGCGCCCTCGCGGGCGAGGGCCAGGGCTGTGGCGGCGCCGATGCCGCGGGTGCCACCGGTGACGAGAGCGGTCTTGCGAGAGAGTTGCATGGGCAGTGGGAGGGATCTGCGGAAGTGGGTTCACACCGCGCAGCGCTGCCTCACAAGGACTCGAACCTTGACAAAGCGATTCAGAGTCGCTTGTGCTACCATTACACCATGAGGCAAAATGCGCGGGGGCGGGAAAAGTATGACACCAAGCCCGGTTGTAAATCAATTTTTGCGGCAAAAAGCGCCGGGCGAATCGCCCCCGGCCCGGAGAATTCAGCCTTAAGTCCGCGGGTCTGCCAGGTTATCATTCATATCCACTCGACCTCCCTGCCCCCCCCATGAAAACACCGCGCCGTCTCCTCCCGATCCTCCTTTTCACCATCGCTGGATTCTCCAGCACCAGCAGCCTGAGCATCCGCGCCGATGACGCCAAAGCCGATGCCGGTCCGCCGCCCACGCCCGAGGAGATCAAGGCCGTCGGGGAACTGTCCAGCCATGGTGTCCGCGCGGAGCAGGTCGCGAATGGCGTCAATTGGCGCTACGTCAATTTTCGCGGCGCGGACAAGCCGGATGCCGCGCTTTATGTTCGGCTCAAGTCCGTGCCCAGCATCGTGGAACTGAGTCTCGCGGGCATGAAGTTCGCCCCGGAGGATCTCGCCAATATCGCCAGCCTCAAGAATCTCACGACGCTCAATCTCTCGGGCTCCAACGTCACCGACGATGGCCTGAAGGCGGTCGAGAATCTGGAGAAGCTCTCTTCCCTGAATCTCTTTTCCACGGGCATCACCGATGCTGGCTTGAGCCATCTCGCGCACCTCAAGAATCTGCGCCGGCTGTACCTTGCGGATACCAAAGTCACCGATGCCGGCGTGGAGACGCTCAAGAAATCGCTGCCCGAGGCGAAGATCAACCGCGGGGCGGAATTGATCATCCCCCCGGTCGCCACTCCCGCACCCAAACCCGCGGAGGAAAAGCCGGCGGCACCGGCCCCGAAGCCGGAAGAAAAGAAACCCGAACCCCCGGCACCTCCAAAACCACCGGAGGCAAAGCCTGCCCCACCTGCTGCCAAACCCGAGGATAAGAAGCCCGATCCGGCGAAGTAAGCGTCTATTGATTGGCCGCTACAGGCCCACGAATCACCCCGGCGACATAAGGCGGCAACGCCGCAACCAAAGGTGATCCACAAAATAAGCGAAATTCCGGACCTACGACCTACCATCATGGCCAAAATTCCCGCTTGGCCATGATGGTAAATAAGAGACACGAGATCACTCAAGTCAAAATGACATGCGCAGCCAACTCTCTATCCACTGCGCAGCCAACTCCCTTTCTCGACGCTGGCACAGCGGACATGCAGGGAATAGCCGCCGCATTTTTCAATCCGGTCGCCCATCGTGTCCCGCCGGCAGCTTTACGGTGAATGTCGCCCCGGCTCCCGCTTCGCTCGCGGCTTCGATGGAGCCGCCATGTGCGTTGACGATGGCCTGGGTGATCGCGAGCCCCAGACCGCTGTGCCCGGCCGCCGCCGTGCGCGCCTTGTCCCCACGCTGAAATCGCTCAAAGACGTGCGGGAGATCGTTCGGCGCGATCCCGGTGCCGGTGTCGCGGACCGTGAGGGTCGCGATTCCATCGGCACCGCTTGTCGTGACGTGGATTTCACCGTCCTCGCGATTGTAGTCGATGGCGTTGCTCAGGAGATTCGTCACGACTTGGGCGAGGCGCTCGGCGTCGCCGCGACATGGGGCAGCAGGCAGATCCGCATGGATCTGAATGCGGCGAGCGGCCGCCAGCGGACGGATGAGTTCGAGGCAATCGCCAGCGATCTTGGCGAGATCGCACGCGTCCCGACGCAAGGATTCCTGCCCCGCATCGAAGCGGGCGAGTTCCAGGAGCGATTCGATCAGCCTCCGCATGCGCTGGGTCGCCCGCTGGCAGGCTTCGAGCGTTTCCCGGTACTCGGCCCCGGGTCGCTCGCGGGCCAGCGCAGATTGAGTTTGGGTAAGCATCACCGCCACCGGCGTGCGCAATTCGTGCGCAGCATCCGCAGTGAATCTCACCTGCTGCGCAAAGAGCGAGTCCAAGCGGGCAAAGGTAGTATTGAGCACACCTGCCAGTTGGCCGAGTTCGCTGTCCGCTTCGTCTGTGCTGATCCGCTGGGAAAGATCGCCCGCGGCGATTCGAGTGGCCGTCGCGCTGATTTCTTCCACCGGCCGCATGGCCCGCGTCACCAGCCACCATCCGCCGAGAAGTCCCGCGGCCAGGACCACTCCGCCGATGGCCGCCAGCGCGCCGCCGAAGGTGTGGAGGTCAGCTTGTTCCGCGCCAATGGAGCGCCCCACGAGCACGCAATTGACCGGCGCCGCAAAGAGAAACGACTCGCGGAGATCGCCGCGCATGCGCAGTTGGACGCCGCGGCTGTCCGGCTTGGGCACACCGGCCGGCACTCCCGTCGACACGGCGATCGGCTCCGCGGCTTGCATCCAGACCACGAAATAATACCCATCCGGCCCACCAAAGAGCGACGACTGCGCGGGCGCGAGGCGCACCTCGGGAATGCGCTTCTTGTCCTGTCCCCGCTCCGGGCCGGCCCGCAGCGCGTCCAGCAGCACGGATAGCCGGGCCTGCAGGCCTTCATCGATCTGTCGCAAGCGGCGACTCGATTCCAAATGATAGGCGGTAAAACCGAACCCGCACAATACCGCCACGAGCAGCGCTCCGTACCAGAGTTGCAACCGCCAGCGGATGGATCGCGGGAAATGCATCAGGCCTCGATGCTGTAACCGTGACCACGGCGCGTGACGATGAAATCGTGGCCGAGTTTTTTGCGTACATTGGAGACGTGCACATCGAGCAGGTTCGAGAGCGTGTCGTCGGTCTCGTCGAAGAGGTGTTCGTAGAGCGCCGTGCGCGTCACCACTTCACCGCGGTGCAACGCCAGGTACTCGACCAGCGCATATTCACGCGCGGTCAGCTCCACGGGCGACGCGTCGCGCGTCACGGTCCGCGCCGCGATATCGATCTGCACGGCGCCCAGCGTGAGGATCGCCCGCGCTTCGCTCGCGCTGCGGCGGATGAGCGCGCGCAACCGCGCCAGCAGCTCGGAAAGATCGAACGGCTTGACGAGATAGTCGTCCGCTCCGCCATCGAGCCCGCGGACGCGGTCCGTCGTCTTGTCACGCGCGGTGAGCAGCAGCACCGGCGTTTTCTTTTTCGTGCGCAAGCGGCGCAGCACTTCCCAGCCATCGATCTGCGGCAGCATCACATCGAGGACGAGCGCGTCGTAGTTGACACTCTCCGCCTTGAAAAGCCCGTCTTCGCCATCCTGCGCGGTGTCCACGGCATAGCCCTCCTCGCGCAGGGAACGGGCGAGGCCGGCCAGCAAGTCGGGTTCATCTTCGATCACGAGGATTCGCATGGGAGAGTCGGGAGGGTGCGTTCCTCTACCTTAAGAGGAGATGAAGCTCCCGCGGAAAGAATGACGATATAAATGCGCGGCGGCGGATTCCTTCACGATTTCTAAAGGTTCGTGCGGGCAATCTGGCGCCATGAAATCTCCCCTGCTCTGCTTCGCGGCGGCCCTTTCCGTCGGCGTCATGAGTCTCCCGGCGCACGATCTGGCGACTGGCGAAGCGCACGGCCATTACGACTGGTCCGTGAAGCCGCCAGAGACCGTGGCCCCGGAATGGTTCTTCGCCCAGGCAGATACCACCCGGACGCGCCAGGTGGTGCGCGCCGCCGTCGCGAAGCCTCCAGCGCAGGCGTCGGTCTTTGCCTTGTTCGCTCCCCGCGTGAGCGTGCGCTGGGATGAGCGCTATCTTTTCGTGGAGAGCAACGGGATACCCGCGCACAACATGATGGTCGGCATCACGGCGTGGCAGCAGCAGGTGCCGCTGCCGCAGAATTACACGGGGAAAAACGCGTGGCAGATTCCGCTCTTTCCCGTGCCGTCCAAGACACCGGCGTCGATCAAGGGACGCTTTCTGCGCGGCGCGATCGCCCTCGCCGCGAATGGCATCCCGATTTTCAATCCGCAAAACAACCGGGGCGAAGTGTCCGCGGAAATCGGCGAACTCGACCAGTGGGGCGGCCACTGCGGGCGGGCGGATGATTACCATTACCACGCGGCGCCGCTGCATTTGCAAAGCGTGGTCGGGAAAGACAAGCCGATCGCTTATGCGCTGGATGGCTATCCCATCTATGGACTCACCGAGCCCGATGGCGCGCCACCGGCGGGACTGGATGCGTTCAACGGGCACACGACGGCCGCGCTCGGCTACCACTATCATGCCTCGACCAAGTATCCCTACGTGAACGGCGGCTTCCACGGCGAAATCGTCGAGGCGGGCGGACAGGTGGATCCTCAGCCGGGCGCGCAACCGGCCCGACCAGCGGGGCCGCCCTTGCGCGGGGCGAAGATTACGGGCTTTGAAACGATGGGCAATAGCTACAAGCTGGCCTACGAAGTGAACGGCGAGAAGCGGGCGATTCTCTACTCGGTCAACGCGGATGGTACGATGCCATTCGAGTATCAAAACGGCAGCGCGGGTGCGACGAAGGAGACTTACACGCGCCGCGAACGCGCCGACGGTCCCGGCAATCCCCCACCCGGTGGTCGCCGCGAGGGCCAACCGGCACGCGAGGGCGCGGCCAATGGCGAGCGACGCGAACCGCCCAACGATCGGCCACGCGAAGAAGCGACCGCCGCTACCGCTCCGGTGGATTTGCTGCAAAAGCCCAACGGCACATTCATCCTCACCAGCCCGGAGGTCACCGATGGCGGCAATTTGCCCGTGGACTATACCGGCGACGGCAGCGGCGCGACTCTGCCCCTCACCTGGAAAGGCGCGCCCGCCGGCACGAAGAGCTTCGCAATCATCATGGACCACCTCGCGCCGGGCAATGTCATGAAGAGTTACTGGGTCGTGTGGGACATTCCGGCGACCACCACGAGCCTGCCGAAGAACGTCAAGGGCGTTGGAAAGCTCGGCATTAGTTTCAAGGGCCTGCTCGGCTATGAGCCGCCCCATTCCCAAGGCCCCGGTCCGAAGACTTATGTGCTCACGGTTTATGCCCTCTCCGCGCCCGCGGCCGTGACCCAGCAGCCGCGCGAGGTCACCCGCGAAGCCTTGCTCGCGGCGATGAAGGACAAGGTACTGGCGAGCTCCTCGCTCCATGTGGTCTTCACGCGGGCAGGCAATGCCGCTACCGGCACCGTTCGTCCGCCGCGCCGCGACGAACCGTTGCATTTGGAAACTCCCAAGCCGGTGGAGGAGGCACTTCCCGCCGTGGCTGCCGCCCCTCCAGCGCCCGCCAGTGGAGGTGGCCGCCCGGACAACAAAGGCCTGATCAAGCCGACCATGGCCGACACGGTGCACGTGAATGTTTATGCGGACAATTGGTTCGTGATGTTCATCAACGGCGAACTCGTCGCCGTCGATTCGATCAAGTTCACCCCGCACAACGTGGTGAGCCTCGATATTCTGCCGGAGTATCCCATGACCATCGCGATCATGGCCAAGGACAATGCCGACCCCAAGACCGGCCTCGAGTACGGCGACCATGTCGGCGACGGCGGCTTCATCATCAAATTCTCCGATGGCACGCTGAGCAATGCGACGTGGAAGGCGAAGAACTTCTTCAAGGGCCCGCTCAATCACGACACGAAGAATCCGCACGTCGAGCACACGCCGATTCCGGACAAATGGTGGACGGTGGACTTCGACGACCGCTCATGGGCCAACGCCACGGAATTCACCGAGGAGCGCGTGAAGCCGAAGGAGCCGTACTATCAGTCCGATTTCGCCGGTGCGAAGTTCATCTGGAGCGAGGATCTCGACCTCGATAACACCGTCATCTTTCGCACGAAGATCGAGAAGCCCGGCTGGAAAGCACGCTGGAATACGCACCCCGATCTCGACATCTCCGGCGCACCTTTCCAGTAGCGGGTCCCCTTCTCCCCTACCCCGCATTTATGAACTCTCGATTCATCTCCGTTGCGACCGCAGCACTCGCCGCGCTTCCAGGTGCGTTGCAGGCTGAAGAGCACCCGAATTTCGTTGTCATCCTGGGCGAGGCTCAAGGCTGGTCATCGTCCTCCGTGCAGATGGACGACGCTGTCCCGGCATCGAAAAGCGACTTCGTTCACACTCCGAACCTCGAAAAGCTGGCGGCCGGCGGCATGCGCTTCGCCGACTTCTACGCCGCCTCGCCTCGCTGCACGCCGACCCGCGCGGCGCTCTTCACCGGGCGCAGCCCGACCGCTCTGCACATGACCTTTGTCAATGAAGGCCGCGGTGGTCGCGAGAGCAGCTTCACGGAGACGGGCAGCAAGCTCCTCCCGCCGGTTCCCACGATCGAGCTCCCCGAGGCGGAAATCACGATCGCGGAGCTGCTCAAGCTCGCGGGTTATGCGACCGCGCACTTTGGCAAGTGGCACGTGGGGCGCGTGAGCCCTGCCCGGCACGGCTTCGAGGAGAGCGATGGCGCGACCAACAATGGCGGCCCGGAAAACGTCGAGAATCCGAATCCGAAGGAAGCCTTCGGAACGGCGGAACGCGGAATGGATTTCATGGCCCGACAAGTGAAGGCGGGCAAGCCGTTCTATCTTCAAATCTCCCACTACGCCGGACGCGGCGGTCCCGATGCCCGGCCGGAAACCTACGCGGCCGTGCGACAGCGGGCGAAGTCGGATCGCGATGTGCGGCAGGTCGGCTCCGCGGCCGTGCGCGAAGACATGGATGCCACCATCGGCCTGCTCCTCGCGAAACTCGACGAACTCGGCATCGCGGGCCGCACCTACGTGATCTACACCGCCGACCACGGGGCGCAGGGCCGCAACGCCAACGAGCCGCTGACCAACGGCAAGGGCACCGTCTGGGAAGGCGGCATCCGCGTGCCGCTCATCGTGCGCGGACCGGGAATCAAGGCTGGCACTTGCACGCACGTCCAGGCGACGACCGTGGATCTTTTTCCCACCATCGCGGCAATCGCGCGCGTCAAGGAACCATTGCCGGCCAATCTGGAAGGCGGCAACCTGGGTTCGGTGCTCGCGGGCGTCCCCAATGCGACGGTCAAACGCCCGCACGATGAGTTCGTGGTCCACTTCCCGCACTACGACAAGGACGAGCAAGGACCCGCGTCGGCGATCCTGCTCGGCAGCTTCAAGCTCATTCACGTCTACGAGACGGGTGCGGTCCAGCTTTACGACCTCACCAAGGACGCGAACGAGCAGCATGACCTGTCGAAGACGATGCCCAAGGAAGCCGCCGCTCTTGATCAGCGCCTGGCCGATTATCTGAAAGCGATGAACGCCCAAATGGCCGCGACTAACCCCGCTTTCGATCCCGCCAAGGCGCAGCCCTTCCAGGAGCGCCGGGGTGGAAAGGGCCAAAGAAAAGAGCCGGCGCAGTGAACCGTCGGCGTCTCACCGCCGTGGGCGTGCTGGTGCTCGGCGCCTCGCTCGCTGCCCTCTTCGCCGCGGACCCGGGGGGCGGCCAGCGCGGCGGTCAACGGCCGCAGGACGCACCAATCGATGACGTGCGGTTCCTCTTTAAAACAGACGTCCCGGCACATCCACTCGATGTCGTTTTAGGACGGCCGACAAAAGCTTCCGTGACGGCCAGCGTGCTGTCGTACGCGGATCGTGAAGGCCTCCTCCGGTACGGCCCGAAAGATGACCCACGCATCGCGCAGACGGCGGTCTTTGCGCTCAAGGCCGGGGAGCCGGCGGAAGTTGCGATCACCGGGTTGCAGCCAGACACGCGGTATTACTACCGCTTGAGCACCCGCCTGGCAGGAGGCGCGTGGGTTGCCGAGCCGGAGCGGGCATTCCAAACCCAGCGCCCAGTGGGCCGCGCGTTTACCTTCACCGTGCAGGCCGACCCGCACCTCGACTACAACACCGAACCTGCGCTGTACCTGCGCTGCCTCGCCAACGCGCTCGCGGACCAGCCCGACTTTCATATCGATCTCGGCGACACGTTCATGACCGACAAACATCGCGGTCGCGAAACCGCCGCTGCGCAGTACGTGGCGCAGCGCTATTACTTCGGCCAGATCGCTCATAGCACCCCGCTTTTCCTGGTGCTCGGCAATCACGACGGTGAGTCGGGCCGCTGGCTCGATGGCACGGCAGACAACTTGGCCCTCTGGTCCAACGCCCAGCGCAAGCGCTACTTCCCCAATCCGGTGCCCGACGCATTCTATTCCGGCAACGCCACGCGCGACCCGCACGCCGGCTTGCTCGAGGATTATTACGCGTGGGAGTGGGGCGACGCGCTTTTCGTGGTGCTCGATCCATTCTGGTATTCCACGCGTCAGCGGGGCGGCGACGACAATTGGTCACGTACCTTGGGCCGCGAGCAGTACGACTGGCTGTCCACGACGCTCGCGCACAGTCGTGCGAAATTCCGTTTCGTCTTTCTCCATCACCTCGTCGGCGGTCTCGGCAAGGAGGCGCGCGGCGGCATGGAAGCCGCGCTGCTTTACGAATGGGGCGGCCGTAATCCCGATGGGACCGACGTCTTCCAGGAAAAGCGCCCAGGCTGGCCGATGCCGATTCACGAACTACTGGTGAAGAACCACGTGAGCATCGTCTTCCACGGCCACGATCACCTTTACGCAAAACAGGACCTCGACGGCATCATCTACCAGGAGGTCCCGCAACCCGGCCAGCCGCGCTACGACAACACACGCAGCGCGGCGGAGTATGGCTACAAGAGCGGCACCTTCGTCGGCAGTTCCGGCCACCTGCGCGTGAAGGTCGATGGCTCCAAAGCAACTGTGGAATATGTCCGTGCGTTTCTCCCTGCGGATGAAACAGGCCCTCGCCAGAACGGCGCCGTCGCCCAGAGTTACGAAGTTCTTCCCCGCTAAGCGCATCCCGCTCGCCGGTCCCGGCGTTCCACGCTAGATTGAGGGCCGCGCCATGCCGAAACCCACTCCCGTCCACTGCCCCATCTGCCAGAAGGAAAACGACTTCTTTGCCGGACCGATGGGGACCTTCTGCTCCCAGCGCTGCAAGCTCGTGGACCTCGGGAAATGGCTCGGCGAGGAATACCGGGTGAGCGAACCCCTGCGCCCCGACCATCTTGTCGAATTCGAGGACGTTCCCGAGAGCGATCTGGACCGACTGGAGTGAAATAGATCGGGCTTATTCGATCTGCGTCCCGCGCCAGAACCGCTTCTTCACCTCTACCACCGGGGCAGCCTCCGCCACGGCCGGCTTCTCCGCCAGCAAAGGCGGCATGCTCCCGACCTGTTCGTCGAGCTGCTTGAGCGCCACGTTCGTGGCCATCTTCAAGGCGGGAAAGTTCACCACTTCAGTCGTCAGAATCCCCAGGAAGCATTGCGCCGTCCGGCGGCAAAGAAACCAGGAGCCCTCAAACTTCAGCACCAGGTCGCCCAAGGAAGCCACTTGCAGCGCGATCGCTTCGTAGACGCCCACGAGCCGGCGACCCATCTCCGGATAGATTTCGTCCGGGTAGATCGACGGCATTTCCCGGGAAACCAGCGTGCCCTTGTCATTCAGCACAAAGCTGCCGACGACGCCGGGGATATCTTTCAGTGCGGTGAGGACGTGTTGCATTGGTAATTAAGCGAGTTTCTTGGTGAGGTTGGCGAAATTGGCCTTGGCCGTGGTGATCATCACCGTGGTGCTCTTCTCGTCCACTAGGCACAGCGCTTTTTGCTCTGGGGCGAGGAGATTGATTTCCTTCAAGTTCTCCGCGCCGAGGCTCGTCCCCACATGGCGGAGGAGTTGCACGACATAGGCGAAGGTACATTGCAAACTCTCGGGGTCTTCCCCTTTGCTGGCCACCAGCGTGCCATCTTCCGTGAAATGCGCGGCGTGGACGACTTCGGAATCGTTAAAGGCTTCGTTCATAATATCAGAGGTGGACTTGGGCGGAGGCAGTGGAACAACGGAGCCCGGGAGCGTGGCCTGCGTGCCTTCATCGGCATGATGCGCGGCTTCGAGCAAAAGATTGTGCCAGTCGCGCTGGATCGACTCCTCGATCGGGCGTACCCCTTCCTCGACGGTGAAGCTGCCCGTGGCCCAGCGCAGCATCTCAAAGAGGGCCACTTCACCCTTCATTTCGCCCACCTCAGCATGAACCACCTGTCCGCCGGTGAAAAACAAACGTCCACTCGTTCCCGATCCCTGCACACGCACCGCGCGGGTGGACAGGGCGAGGCATTCCATTTGAATGAGATCCGAAAGGGTCGCACCTTGAATAACCCCGTCGAATCCTTTGTGAGCGAGTATGGCGGCAGATTGCATAGTGTTTTTGGTGGGTTTCCTCGGGAAACGCGCGAATGCAAAATCCGGTGCTGACCGGCGTCATTGTCGCAACTGGCGTAGCCCTAAAAACCCTGTGTTCTCATTAGCACCACTCATGCCAATAGCCTATTTAGACCGAAACCCACCTAGCATTACATTTCCAAATAGCTGCTTATCAGCGACATGATACCAATCTGCAATTTTGAGGAATTAATTTTTTGACGACCGGTTTGTCTCATTTCCTCGGAATGGGCTCTCACGACTGAGCACGGATCACTTCGTCCTCACTCCCCTTACCCTGTAGTTGCATTTCCACTTCATCCCACGGCACCATCCCCACCATGCCCACCCCCGACGCTTCTCTCCCGCGCCGCCGCTTTCTCCAAACTCTCGCCGCCGCCAGCGCCATCAACCTGCTTCCCACCGCCATGCCCGCCGCTGAATCCACCCCCGCCATCACCCCGCGCAAGCTCAAGCTCGGCTTCGACAACTTTTCCATCCGCGGCTTTCGCTGGAAAGCCCCGCGCCAGATCGAATACGCCGCCACCCTCAAGATCGATGTCCTCTTCATCTCCGATCTCGATTCCTACGAAACGCTGGAGGATGGCTACCTGCGCGACCAGGCGAAAAAGGCGCACGATCTCGGCCTGGAGATTTACGCCGGCGGCTGGAGCATTTGCCCCACCTCGAAAAACTTCCGCAACAAGTGGGGCACCGCCGAGGAACATCTCGCGCTGGGCATTCGCGTGGCGCAAGCCGTGGGCTCGCCGGTCTTCCGCTGCCTACTGGGCAAGGCCGACGATCGCAAGACCGAAGGCGGCATCGACGCCCGGATCGAAGACACTGTGAAGGTTCTGAAGTCGCAGCGGAGCCGCGCCATGGACGCCGGCGTGAAGATCGCCATCGAGAATCACGCGGGCGACATGCAGGCGTGGGAACTCGTGCGGCTCATCGAGGAAGCCGGCCCCGAGTACGTCGGCGCCACGATGGATTCCGGCAACACGACGTGGACGCTCGAAGATCCACGGCAGGCCCTCGAACTCCTCGGCCCGCACGCCCTCGTCTGCGGCCTCCGCGATTCCATGATCTGGGAAAATGCCGACGGCGCAGTCGTGCAATGGACCGCACCAGGCGACGGCCTCATCGACTGGCAGGATTACGCGAAGCGCTTCGGCGAGCTTTGCCCGAATACGCCTTTCACCGTCGAGATCATCTCCGGCTTCGCGCGCCCGTTTCCTTATCTGCACCCCGATTTCTGGCAGCCGTATCCGAAAGCCCGCGCTGCGGATTTCGCCGCGTTCCTCGCCCTCGCCAAGCGCGGCCACGCCATCGAGCCTTTCAAAGCCCCCGCGGGGTCCGAGCCCGTCGTCGCCGATCAGGAATACCAAAAGGGACAACTCGAACGTGCCATCACCTACCTGCGCGACAAGATCGGTCTCGGGCTGAAGGCGTGAGTATCGATTGGCCGGCACTTTGGAAATTGGTCTCAGACCAATTTCCTCTAGCCCATCAGTCTTCGCACGGACCGGCGCACTGGCGTCGCGTCGAGCGCAATGGGCTGCTCCTCGCCACGCGGACTGGCGCGGATGTCACCATCGTGCGGCTGTTTGCGATCTTCCACGATTCGCGCCGCCGCAATGAAAACCACGATCCGCAGCACGGTCAGCGCGGCGCCACCCTCGCGTCGGAAATGCGCGGCGAATACTTCGATCTCGACGAGGCCTCCTTTACCAAGCTCATCCATGCCTGCACGTGGCACACGGACGAAGCCCGGAACGACGATCCCACGATCGGCAGTTGTTTTGATGCCGATCGACTCGATCTCGGACGCGTGGGCATCATTCCCGATCCCGACTTTATGAGCACAGAGTTCGGCCGCACAATCGCGCGTGCCGGCAGCATTCAGCCTTTCCTTTCCGCGGGACGCTGAGCGCTACTGCGTGCTCCGCGCGCAGCGAAATCCCAGGTCAGAACACGCATAACCCGGCGCCACCTTTCGCCGGGCGCTGGGCCGATAGCCGGCCCCGTTGGTCTCGCTGCTAAGATACGATCCGCCGCGCGCCACACGCTTCGGGACCGATGGCTCATCGGGATCGCTGCTCGCTTCCGGACCCGTCGGATTGGCGTGCGGGCTCTTGTTGTAGTACGTCGCGCTGTACCAATCGGCGCACCACTCCCACACATTGCCCGCCATGTCCGCGAGGCCGAAGTCGTTCGTCCGAAAGCGCCCGACCGGCGCCAGCCCGGCAAAGCCATCCTCGGCCGTGTCTTCGACCGGGAACCTGCCCTGCCACACGTTGCCATTCCATCGCCCGCCCGGCTTCAATTCATTGCCCCAGATGAATGGGGCGTGCTGGGTTCCGCCACGCGCGGCGTATTCCCATTCCGCCTCAGTCGGCAGCCGTTTTCCCGTCCAGCGCGCAAATGCCGTCGCGTCGTCCCAGCACACTTGTATCACGGGAAACTTTTCTCGCCCCTTGATGCTGGACGCGGGCCCTTCGGGATGGCGCCAATTCGCTCCCGGCACATAGTGCCAGATCTCATTCGCCGTCTCCGCGGTCTTCGGCGGCGTGAAGACCCACGCTCCGGCTTCGCGCCGTTCCGGCGGCACCGCCGCGCCTTCCGCGACTTGCGGCTTGCGCTCTGCCACGGTGATGTAACCCGTCTCCTTCACAAAGCGCGCGAACTGCTCGTTGGTCACCTCGGTCTTGTCCATCCAGAAACCGCGCACTCTCACGTCGTGCATCTTCTGTTCGTCCGATCCGCCGTCGATCGCGCCCATCGTCATCTTCCCCTCGGGAATCCACACCATCTCGCCGCTGGAAGTCTGGCTGTTGAGCGCCTTGGTCTGCTCGCGCTCATGTTGAATGCGGTGCGCCTCGTGCAACACGCCAAAGACCGCCAGTAGGATGAAGGCAAAGAACAGACCGCCAATGATCAAGGCCGAGCGGGTGGCTGGCGAAATAGGAGCGAGGGGTGGACGGGTTTCAGTCACGGGGGCGAACGGTGCGCGCGTCAGCCCATGGATGCAAGCATCGGGGCGCCCGTCGCCATTACAGCGCTGGCCTGAGCACGACGCGGCGCAAATCCATCACCGCTGCCCCCACCTTGTTCTGCGGCTTCACCGCAAGCGTCTGTTTGCCTGCACTCAAGTCCACGACCCCGATCACACGCTGGATGAAGCTCTGGAAATTCCCCGTCGCATCGACGGTAAATTTCACTGTCTGCCCGGCGACTTCCACCGCCACCTCCGATCCTCCGGAACTGCCGCACCCTTGCAGCACCTCCACTTCATACTTCCCCGCCTTCGCGACCTCGAAATCCCAGCTCACCCAATCCTCCGGCTTCGTCCAAAATCCGATCGTGTTCTTGTAGGGGAGCGGCTCATAACGGGCCGTCCCCCCGTGGACCGTGGCGTCCTTGGCGAAAAGGCGGATGTCTCCGGTCGGGGGCGTGACGTGGGGCTTGTGGCCTTTGATCGCCGCATCCATCCCCTCGCGCCAATCCAGCAGTTTCGCCCGTAACTCCGCGAAACTGGACCCCGGCTCCAGGCGCGTCGTGTCGACATCCTCGTAGAGCCGCTTGTGATAAGCCGCGTCGAAATCCGCATTCGGCGTCCCCATCTGCGCCCCGATTGATTTCCGCCAGGCTGCCAGCTTCCCTTGCAATTCCGAGACTCGTGCTGATTCGCTTTTCGCCAGATCGTTCTTCTCCCCAGGATCGGCCACGACGTTGTACAACTCGAGGTTCCCGGTCTCGTCGTCCTGGATCAATTTCCACTCCCTATCGCGCACCGCGCCGGCCGGCTTGCTGCCTTGATTCGTGTAATTCGGGAAATGCCAGTAGAGCGTGCGCGGCGGCATCGTTCCGCCGGTAAGGAGCGGCAGAATGTTCACCCCATCCAGCGGCCCCACGGTGTGCGCCACGTCCAAGCCGGCGGCCGTCATCAACGTCGGCATGAAATCGTAGAGCATCACCGGGGTGTCATTCGTGACCCCGGCCTTGATCTTCCCCGGCCAGCGCACGATGAGCGGCTCGCGCAAGCCGCCTTCCTCGAGATAGCCTTTGCCCGCGCGGAAAGGCGCGTTGTAGGTCGAGGGCGTATTTGGCATTTCCAACACGTGCAGGCCGCCATTGTCGCTCGTGAAAATGAAAATGGTCCGCTCCGCGAGACCGAGCGTCTCGACCTTCGCCATCACCCGCCCCACGCAATCATCGAGCGTCTCGATCATCGCCGCGTAAACCGGATTCCACGCATCCTTGTGCTTCTCGATCTGCTCCGGCTTGGCCGCCAGCGGCACGTGCGGACAATTATGCGCGAGGTAGAGAAAGAAAGGATGATCCTTGTTTTCCTCGATCCACTTCTCCGCCGCGGCAGTCAGTTCATACTCACCCTTACCGCCTTCCGTCGCGCTCGGTGTGGTGTTCGCATGCCCGGCAAAAGCAAAGTCGAAACCCTGGTCTTTCGGTAGAAAACCGGGCCCGCCGAGATGCCATTTTCCAATGCACGCGGAGACATAACCCGCCCCGTGCAACGCCTCCGCCATGGTCGTTTCCTCCAGCGGGAGCTGCCCCTCGATCTCCGGTTGGATGAGTTTTTGCGAGACTGCATCGGCATGGCCGGGCAGAAAATTGGTGATGTGCAAACGTCCTGGCGCCTTGCCCGTCATGATCGCCGCCCGCGACGCCGAGCAGATCGGTGAAGCGCAATACGCGGACGTAAAGCGCATGCCTTGCCCCGCCAGCCGATCAAGATTCGGCGTCGGCTGGTCCTTGCGCCCGTAGCAGGAGAGATCATTCGCCCCGAGGTCGTCGCAAAGGATGAAGACGATGTTGGGTTTCGGTTCTTCGGCGAACAGCGAGGCGGCGAAGCAAAGCAGCAAGAGGAGGGCACGGGGAAACATGGCAGCCGCGATGTTTGCCGGTCGCGCCGAAGATTCAATGGCAATTCCTTGGTCCAACACCGCAATTGGAGTTGAGCGCCGTGCGATGCCGGTGAATCTTTCCCGTCATGCCCTCCCAGACCCGCCGCACCGCCATCAAGACCGCTGCTGCCGCCGCCCTCGGCTTCACCGCCCGCGCGCAGAGCCCCAAGCTCTTGGAAACGGACAAAACCCTGGCCGCTCCCGTCTCCGCCGCGACCGGTCTTTTCCGGGTGAAGAATGGGCGCATCAAGCAATCGGTCGTCCCGTGGTGCTTCAATCCCATGCCACCGGAAGAACTCATCCACCACAGCGCCGCGCTCGGACTCTCTTCCGTGGAGTTGATCGATCCGAAGTACTGGCCGCTCATCAAGGAACTCGGCATGACCATCGCCATCGCCAGCTCGCACGGCTTCGCCAAGGGCTTCGCGCACCGCGAGGAATGGGCCGAGTGCCAGGCGAAACTCCGCGAACGCATCGAGCAATGCGCCGCCGCCGGCGTCGAGCGTGTGATCACTTTTTCCGGTTTCCGTCGCGGGCTGAGCGATGACGAAGGCATCGCCAACATGGTCGCCGGCCTCAAGGAACTCATCCCCCTCGCCGAGGAGAAGAAAGTCACGCTCTGCATCGAGATGCTCAACTCCCGCGTCAACGTGACCATGAAAGGCCACCCCGATTACTTCTGCGATTCCATGGAGCGCACCATTGAGATTTGCCGCCAGGTCGGCTCCCCCCGCTGCAAGGTCCTCTTCGACCTTTATCACGTGCAGATCATGCACGGCGACGTCATCAGCCGCATCCGCCAGCACAAGGAGTATATCGCCCATGTCCACACCGCCGGCGTTCCCGGCCGCAACGAAATCGACGGCACGCAGGAGCTCAACTACCCCGCGCTCATGCAGGCCCTGCTCGACATCGGCTACACCGGCTACGTCGGCCAGGAGTTCATCCCCGTCCGCGAAGACAAAGTCGCCTCCCTCGCCGACGGCGTCCGCATCTGCGACGTATAGAGGCCGTCACTGGCTCGCGCCAAGGGATGGCTTGCGAAGACTGTTTCGTCTTTCTGTGCCTCCGCGCCTCTGCGGTTAAACCAGCCTTCGCCCTTCCATGATTCCGCTCCGCGACAACCAGCCGACGCGCACCTTTCCGTTTGTCACCCTGCTGATCATCGCGGTGAACGCCTTCGTCTTTATCGGATGGCAGCAAAGTGTCGGCCTCGAGCAATCCGTCGACCGAGCCGGATTTTTGCCCATCGAACTCACCAATCACCTCGCGGGCCGATGGACCCATGTCTTCACCTCCATGTTCATGCACGGCGGCTGGATGCACCTCATCGGCAACATGTGGTTCCTTTGGATCTTTGGAAACAACATCGAGGACAACTGCGGGCCGATCCGTTACCTGATCTTCTATTTGCTCTGCGGCATCGCCGCTACGCTGGCCTTCACCGCGATCGCGCCTCGCTCGGAAGTTCCCCTCGTCGGCGCGAGCGGCGCCATCAGCGGCGTGCTCGGCGCCTATCTGCTGCATCATCCCAAGGCTCGCGTCCTCACCCTCATCCCGATCTTTTTCTTCATTCGCATCGTGGAACTCCCCGCGTGGTTCTTTCTGCTCGGCTGGATCGGATTGCAAATCGTCTCCCAGTTCCTCGCCGCCCGAGCGCAGGGCATCGAGACCAGCGGTGTCGCCTACGCCGCGCATATCGGCGGCTTCATCGCCGGCATGGGCCTGATTGTCTTCTTTGAAAAAGGGCGGGACAGGCGACGCTCACGCGCCTAAGACAGACACCCTCTCATCGATTCTCCCGGCAGCCTCTTCCCCATATGCTTCCTCGCCTCATGCGCCCGCTCCTTTGCCTTCTCGCCTGTATCCTCGGCCTGGCCTCGCTCCACGCCGCCGAAACTTTTGAAATCAGGGACGGCGAACGCGTCCTCTTCCTCGGCGATACCTTGCTCGAGCGCGAAGGCACCTACGGTTACCTCGAATCGCGGATGCACGAGCAGTTTCCCGACCGCCACTTCATCGTGCGCAATCTCGCCTTCTCCGCCGATACGCCACTGGGCTGGTCGCGCGCCAGCTTCGATCCCGCGGTCAAAGGCTTCGAGCGCTTGAAAGAGCAGATCGATCTCGTCAAGCCGACGGTCGTCTTCCTCGGCTACGGCATGGCCGCGAGTTTGCAGGAAATGACCGACCGCTCCGGCGATCCCACGCTCAATCCCGATCCCGTCCGCTACGGCGCGAAGCCGATGAGCGCCGCGCGCTTCAAGGGCGAGCTCGGCCAGCTCATGGATGCGATCGACGCCGCAAACAAGACCCAGGGCGGCAGTGGCGTGCGCTATATTTTACTTTCGCCGATCCGGCATGAAGACCTGCGGAAACAGAAGCCCGGCCTCCCGGATCCGACAGCGCACAACAAGCTGCTCGAGCAGTATTCCGCGGCCATCGCGGAATTGGCCAAAGAGCGCACGGCACCATTTGTCTCGCTGGGTGAGCTGGCTTCCGCCTTGGCAGAACATCTGCCCGGCCCGCAACCCGTCCTGACCGACAACGGAATTCATCTGAATGAATTGGGTTACAACGTCTTCGGAAGCGTCGTGAGCAGCCAGTTGGGCTGGGAGATGGACGCGAGGCCATCCCCTTCCCTCCGGCCCACCATCATCCGCAAAAACGAACTCTTCTTCCACCGCTGGCGTCCCGCGAATTCCACCTACCTCTTCGGTTTCCGCAAACACGAGCAGGGACAAAACGCCAAGGAGATTCCCGAGTTCGATCCGCTCATCGAAGCGGTCGAAGTGGAAATCGATCGTTTGAAAAAAGCTGGCGCGCAGGCGCAGGCCAGCGGCCAGCCGGCCCCGGTCGCCCCCATTCCGGCCACAAAAGATCCCGAGCCCATCGCGCCGTTGCCCAAGCCGGAGTTCACCCTCGACGATGGCCTCCAGATCGAGCTCTGGGCGGAGAATCCCCTGCTCTTCAAGCCGACCCAAATGAACTGGGACCCGCAAGGCCGCCTGTGGGTCGCCAGCAGCGCACTCTATCCGCAGATCGCACCCGGCGGCGAAGAGACCGACAAGATCATCATCCTCGACGATCCCGACCACAGCGGCAAGGCAACGACGAGCACGGTCTTCGCCCAAGGGCTGCTCCTGCCCACCGGCATCGCCCCGACCGCGCTCCCGACCAAGCAAGGGATGCCGCAGCGTTATGGCTGCTTCGTCGGCCAGTCGACGCAGTTGCTCTACTTTGAAGACACCAAGGGCTCGGGCAAGGCCGACCGGCGCCGCATCGTCCTCTCTGGGTTCGGCACGGAGGACACGCATCACATTCTGCACACGCTCAAGTGGGGCCCGGATGGCCGACTCTACATGGACCAGAGCATCTACATCCACACCCATACGGAAACGCCCTGGGGCGTGGTGCGGTTGAACGCCGGCGGCGTCCTCGCGTGGGATCCGCGCACCGAGAAGGTGGAGGTCTTCGACCGCGGGCTGTGGAATTCGTGGGGTCACCAGTTCGATGAATGGGGCCAGAGTTTTCAAACCGATGGCGCCGGCTCGACGGGCATCACCTGGAGTTTCCCCGGCTCAATCTTCGCGCCCTCGGAAGGCGCCCGTCGCACGATGCAGAGCATCAGCCCCGGCACTTATCCGAAGTTCGCGGGCCTGGAACTCATCCGCTCACCCCACTTTCCCACCGACTGGCAGGGCAACGCCATCACCTGCGACTTCCGCGCCCACCGCATCGTGCGCTTCGGCATCACCGATCTCGCCAAGGGCACGCCCGCACAGGCTGGCTACACCACGAAGGAAATGCCCGACGTGGTCCGCACCAGCGACGTTGCTTTCCGCCCCATCGACGTGAAGCTCGGCCCCGACGGCGCGCTCTACGTCGCCGACTGGAGCAATCCCGTCATCAATCACGGCGAAGTCGATTTCCGCGATCCGCGCCGCGATCACACCCATGGCCGAATCTGGCGCATCACCAAGAAGGACGCCCCGCTCGTGCAATGGGAGGACCTCACGAAGCAGAGCACCGCTGCCCTCTTCGCACTCTATCCCCAACCGGCCGCCCAACAGAACCTGTGGGTGCGCGAACAGCTCCTGCGCGTCCTCGCGATGAAGCCCGCTTCGCAGATCGAAAGCGCCAGCCGCGAGTACCTCCGCGGCCAGCCGGACGCCACGCGTTACGCTCAGCTCAATCTCCTGCGCAGCGCTTACTACGGACTGCATCTCGACGCCTTCATCCCGCTGGCACAGTCGATCAACGCCACGCAGGTCCGCGATTCGATCGCCAGCATGTCCGGCGAAAGCATCGCCCAGACTCTGCCGCTTCTGCTCTCGCAAGCCGCCACGGCGGAAGCCGTCTTTGGCGACCGTCCAGAGAAGCGCGATGCCTTCCGCGCGCAGTTGCTGGCGATGCTTGAAGCCTACGTCGAGCATCCGCACCCGCGCGTGCGCCTCGGCGCCGTGCGCGTACTCGGCGCGATCCCGACCGCCGAAAGCGCGACGTTCGTGCTCAACGCCGCCGCGAAGAACGATGGCGCCGACCCCTTCCTCGACTACGCCACCTGGCTCTCCATCAACGACCTCGCCAAGCCCTGGACCGAGGCCATCGCCAACGGTGCGTGGAAGATCGAGGGCCGCGAGAAGCAGCTCGAGTATGGCCTCAACGCCATCGATCCTGCCCTCGCCGGCACCGCGCTCGCCAAGATCCTCAGCGACCCGAAACTCGACTTCACCAAGGGCCCGTGGATCGAACTCGTCGGTCGCGCCGGTGGGCCAAAGGAACTTTCCAAACTCTTCGAGGCGCTCGTGCTCTTCTACGGCCCCGACTGCTGCCCAGGCGTCGATACCGCTAGCGTGAAGATTCCCAACCTCCCCGAAGCCGACGCCCAGCGCGTCCTGGCCGCGTTGCTGACCGCCGCACGCGACCGCGGAGTGCGCCCCGAGGGCGAGCTCGCGCTCGAGAAGATCGCCGAAGCCGCACCGGAAAAGCTGCGTCCCAGCCTGCTCCAACTCGCCGGTGCCTGGAAGACGAAGGACGCTGCCGCCTTCCTGCCCAAAGTGGCTGGCGACAAGACCGCGAAAAGCCCGCTGCGCGTCGCCGCCATCGAGGGCCTGCGCGCTCTCGGCGGCAATGAAGCCGTCACCACGCTCACCAATCTCTGCGCGCCCGAGCAGTCCTTCGGCATCCGCCGCACCGCGCTCGGCGCCCTCGCTGGCTTGAAGCTTTCCGCCGCGCTACCTCAGGTCCAGCCGGTCATGCGCGATGCGCCCAGCGACGGCGAAGCGATTGCTGGCTGGCGGCAATTGATGAGCATCCAGGGTGGCATCGACGCGTTGAAAGCGAAGTTCGACGATGCCGCCTGGGCCAAGGAGCTTCCCGCTCCCGTGCTCGCCTCTGCCTTGAAAGCCGCGCGCGAAAAAGGGCGGGCCAGTGTCTTACTCACCAAGGCCATCGAGGCCGCCGGTGGCAAAGCCGCCGCGGCCCCACGCGATATCGCGGGAGAAATCGCCGGCATGGTCCAGAACATCCAAAAGGGCTCCGACCCCGGGCAAGGCGAACTCATTTATCGCCGCATCGGTTGTGTGCTCTGTCATTCGATCGGCGGCGCGGGCGGCAAGCTCGGCCCCGATCTCTCCAGCCTCGGCGCCAGCGCCCCGCTCGATTACATCGTCGAAAGCGTTTACGATCCCGCCGCCAAGGTGAAGGAAGGCTATCACGCCTTTGCCTACACGATGAAAGACGGCTCGCAGCTCACCGGCATTCCCACGCGCGAAACCGCCACGGAGCAATTCATCCGGCCCGGCCCGGTACCCGAAATCCCGCTGGTGAAAGCGAACATCGTCAAGCGCGACCTCGTTGGCAGCCTCATGCCGCCGGCCCTGACGGACGCGCTCGACTTCACGGAAAAGCGCAGTCTGTTCGCCTTCCTCAGCCAGATCGGCCGCCCCGGCCCCTTCGACGCCAGCAAAGGCAGCATCGCCCGCTTGTGGAGGATTTATCCCGGCTCGCAAGCCGCCGAAGCGGAACGCGGTGACAAGATTGCCGACGCGCCACCCGCCTACACGCTCATCGATGGCCGCCTGCCGCGCGAGCAGTTCACGGCCGCGCTGGGGCAGATGCCGATCGCCGGCAATACCGTCATCGCCAGTGCGCAATTCCAACTCGCCGCCGCGGGCAAAACGCACATCAACCTCACCGGCGTCAGCAAAGCCTGGCTCGACGGCCAGCCCCTCGCTATCGCCTCCGAGCCCAATCCCACGCCCGAACTCGCCGCCGGACTCCACACCCTCGCCGTGCAATTCGAAATCAATGCGCTGCCCGACATCTTCCGGGTCGAAGCCGAAGGCGCAAACTTCCTCGGCAACTGATCATCCGTCTCCCAATCTACCCAGCACACTCCCACCCACCCCAGCCATGAAATCCCACCTCACTTCGCGTCTCTACACGCTCGTCCTCGCCTCCGGCATTTTCGGCGGCACCGCCCTGGCCGACGTCAAGCTGCCCGCCATCATCTCCGACAACATGGTCCTCCAGCAGGACTCGCCCACCGGCGTCTGGGGTTGGGCGGCACCGGGTGAAAAAGTGATCGTGAAATTCGCCGGCAAATCTGCCGATACTGCAGCCGATGCCGCTGGCAAATGGGGAGTGAAACTCGAAGCTCTTCCCGCCGGCACCACGGGTGAAATGACCATCGCCGGCAAGAACAACCTCACCATCAAGAACGTGGTCGTCGGCGAAGTGTGGGTCGCCTCGGGACAGTCGAACATGGAATTTCACGTCGCCACCGGCAAGGACGCCGCCGAGGAAGCCAAGGCAGCCGATTTCCCGATGATCCGCATGTTCACCGTCACCAAAGCTGCGAAGACGGAGCCAGCGGACGACTGCGTGGGTAAGTGGGAAGTCTGCACGCCGCAGACGGTGCCCGGCTTTTCCGCCGTCGGCTATTTCTTCGCCCGCCGTCTCTACCAGACCCTCAAGCAACCGATCGGGGTAATTCACACCTCCTGGGGCGGTACTCCGGCCGAATTCTGGACGCCGAAAAAAGCCCTCGCCGCCAACCCTGCCTTCCAGCCGATCTTTGAATCCTGGGACAAAGCGGTCGCGGCTTATCCCCAAGCCAAGGAGAAATACGACAAGGAACTCGCCGCCTGGAAGGAAGCGACCAAGACCCCGCCCGCACCTGGCGCCGAAGCGCCCAAGCCACCTCGCGCACCACGCGGCGGCGAGGGTTTGGGCAGTCCCTCCTGCCTTTACAACGGTATGATCGCCCCAATCCTCAATTACACCATCCGTGGCGCCATCTGGTATCAAGGCGAAGCCAACGCCGGCGGTCCCGATCTCTACAAGAAACTCTTCCCAGCCATGATCCGTAGCTGGCGCCAGGCGTGGCAGATCGAAGACTTCCCGTTCCTCTACGTGCAACTCGCCAATTTCATGCAACGCCACGCGCAGCCCACGGACACCAATTGGGCACGCCTGCGCGAAGCCCAGCTCGAGACCTTGGAAGTCCCACATACCGGCATGGCCGTGATCATCGACATCGGCGAGTCCGGCAATATTCATCCGAAAAACAAACAGGACGTTGGTCTGCGCCTCGCGCTTTGGGCCGAAGCGACCGTCTACTATCGCGACCAGGAATACTCCGGCCCGCTGCCCAGTGGCTTCCAGATCGAGGACGGCAAGGCCCGCCTCACGTTCCGCAATGGCGAAGGCATGAAGGCCGCGGACGGCGGAAAAATCAAAGGCTTCGCCATCGCGGGTGAAGACCGCAAATTCGTCTGGGCCGACGCCGAGATCCAGGGCGACCATGTCGTGATCACCAGCCCCGAAGTGCCGAATCCCGTGGCGGTGCGCTACGCTTGGGACGATGATCCCGAGTGCAATCTCATCAACAACACCGGCCTGCCCGCGTCGCCCTTCCGCACGGACACCTGGCCCATGGGCGTGGCCAAATAGCCCTTCGCCGCAATCAAGCGGCACACCGGTTCGTTGTTCGATTTGAACTCACCCGACCCGTAGGTGGTCTGTCTCCTATTGGCTAATCGTATGCAGCCTCCTTTTTCACCATCCCGCTCCTTTCGCCTTCTCGCCATCTTCGCCTGCTGGCTGGCCGCCGCCTTCGCACCGGCTTTCGCCCAGCAGGAGACGCAGAAGGTCAAAGCGGTCACGGTGACGCTGGTCGCGGACAATACGGCAGTGACGCCGGGCAAGCCGTTCACCGTCGGGGTACGCTTCGAGATCGACCCCGAATGGGACATCTACTGGCAGTTCGTCGGCGACCTGGGTCAGGCCACCAGCATCGATTGGGAACTGCCGCCGGGCTTTACCGCTGGCCCTTTGCAATGGCCCTTGCCCGAAGCACATATCGGCGCGGGTGATTTCCTGAACTACGTCTACCTCCACGAGGCGCTGCTTTTCACGGAGATCAAACCACCCGCGCAATTGCCACCGGGACTGATCACCATCAAAGCGAAAGTGAAGTGGCAGATGTGCGATCCGCACACCTGTGTGCCGGGCAATGCCGATCTCGCCCTGGCGCTCGCCGGAGGAAACGCGCAGCCGGCAAACACCGAACTCTTCACCCAATGGCGGGCGCAATTGCCCAAGACCACCCCCACGCCATTCACCGTGAGGTGGGACACCAGCAAGGCCAATGAGCTTTCTCTCCGCATCGAAGGGCTGCCGAAGGAATTCAAAGCCGAGTTCTTTCCGTTGCCGCCCGGTGACGCCAAGCCCGCGCATCCTGTCGCCGGCGAAATTGCCGCCGACGGTTCGCGCACCATCACCCTCCCCATCGAGGAAGGCGGCAAACCGAATCTCCCGTGGCGCGGCGTCATCGCGACCAATAGAGGTGACGCACCCCGTGAAGGCTGGCTCATCGATAGCTCCAGCAGCCCGGCAGGAGTTCCCTCGGTTGCGGCCACTCCAGCCCCCCCTCCCGTTACACCTGATCACAGCCTCCCCGCCATCCTCTGGAGCGCTTTCCTCGGCGGTCTCATCTTGAATTTGATGCCCTGCGTCCTGCCGGTTATCGCCCTGAAAATCTTCGGCTTCGTGCAGCAAGCCGGCGAACATCCACGGCGCGTCTTCCATCTCGGCCTCGCTTTTGTCGCCGGCGTCTTCGCCTTCTTCCTCGGCCTCGCCACGCTCATCGCCGTCCTGCGCGCCAACGGTATCGGCCTCAATTGGGGCTTCCAGTTCCAGCACGTCGGCATCCTCGTCACGCTCATCGCCCTGGTCTTCGTCTTCGGGCTCAATCTGCTCGGCGTTTTCGAGATCGCCCTCGGTGGCGGCACTGCTTCCAAACTCAGCGAACTCTCGAGCAAGGAAGGCTTCAGCGGCGCCTTCCTGCACGGCATGTTCACGACGCTGCTCGGCACCTCCTGCACGGCGCCTTTCCTTGGCGCGGTCCTCGGCTTCGCTTTCGTCGCCCCGGCGCATGTCGTCTATCTCATTTTCACCGCCATCGCCGCCGGCATGAGCCTCCCCTATTTCCTGCTCACCGCCAATCCCGCGTGGATGCGCTTCCTGCCCAAGCCCGGCATGTGGATGGAGCGGCTCAAGCAACTCATGGGCTTCATCATGCTCGGGGTGGTCGTCTGGCTGCTCGGCGTGCTGGGGCAAAGCCGCGGGATCGATCCCCTCATTGCGGTGAGCAGTTTCCTGCTCGTGCTCGGCGTCGCTTGCTGGGTCTACGGCGTCATGGCCGGACGCATCGTGTCGTGGCTGCTCATCATCGCCTTGGTGGCCGGCGGTTACTTCGTGTTCCTCAACGGCAAACTCGAAGCCGCTCCCAAAACTGCGAACACCGAAGGCCCCACCGAACCAGGCGGCCTCACCTGGCTCCCCTGGACTGCCGAACGCGTCGCCGAGGCCACCAAGAAAGGCCAGCCTGTCTTCATCGATTTCACAGCCGACTGGTGCCTGAACTGCAAATACAACGAGAAGTTCGTCATCAACACCGACCCCGTCCGCGCCGCGCTCCGGCAAAAGAATGTCCTCACCCTCAAGGCTGACTGGACCAATGGCGAAGCGGACATCACCGCCATCTTGAAAAAATTCGGACGCGCCGGCGTACCGGTCTACCTGCTCTATCCGGGTGGCGACGCGGAGCCGGTCCTGCTTCCCGAAATCCTCACGCAAGCCGCCGTCCTGGGCGAACTCAACAAGCTCAAGAACTGAAGCCGCCGAAAGGCGTTGCCGCCAGGACCGGCGAAGGCCGCCCGCCCGCGCTCGCGACAAACTTCTGCAACTGCCCCAGCGGCGCTTTCGCCGCCATCGTGTAGATCACATCGCCCTCGCTCCACGCCGCAAAGCTCCATCCGCTCATCTCGCGGAACTGTGGCGTCGCCGGCGGCACGTCCTTGAAATCGCTCCGCTTCGCCACCAGCAAATGCACCAGCGAGCCGTCATCGACTCCCGGTTTCTTCTCCGCCCAAAAGCACGTGAGGTAGGCCGGACGACCGTGTACATCCACCACCTCGCAGCCGAAACTCTTCAACGGACGCAGCTTCACCGGAATCTGGAAATCCGCCGGCGCGCCCTGGGCGAGCAACCATGTCCGTAATTCCTCCGGATCCTGCGAACGCTTCGGCAGCTTCGGCCCCACGCCCATAAATTCCACCACCCGCGGGGCAAAAACCTGGGCGTACGAAACCGCCCCATTCGGGCGGAGCGCCGTCCAATCCGCGGTCAGCCCGATCCATATCGCCAGGCCGGCCGCCACCGCCCACAAAAGCGGCCGGAAGATCGTCGACCTGACTACCGTGGACTTGGCGCGCTCGGGCATCTCGACCACCTTCTCCCCGCCCTCCGCTGCCGTTTTCCCCTCCGCGAGAATAGCCGCCACCTTCGCCGCAGGCAGCGCCTGCGCGTCGTAGTGCTTTTGGATTTGTGGGCGGAGATCAGACATCACTCAAAAGAAAGTAACGAACAACAGCAGCCACTGATTGCACTTGGTTTTGCCATCCACTTGCACCGCGGCCTCGCGCAGCTTGGCGATCGCGCGATGCAGCAGGCTCAGCACCGTGCCCCGCGGCTGGCTCGTCAGCTGCCCGATCTCCTCCGCCGTGCGCCCCTCGTAATAATGCAGGAAGATGGCTTCACGCTCCACCGGCCGCAGGATCGCCAGCAGCGCATCCACGTCGCCCTGCAACCCCGGTTGATTCTCCGCGAGCTCGGGCACGTCCGGCGCCTCCGGCACATCGAGCGATTCAAACTGCACGATCTTTTTCCGCCGGCACTGGTCGATAAACAGATTCCGCACCGCCGTGAACAGCACCGCATTCGACTCCACCCGCCCGTAGCGGCGCGACAGGTTCAGCCACGACTCATGCACCAGGTCCTGCGCGTCCTCCAGGTGATGCGTCAGCGCCAGCGCGTAGCGGTAGCCCGTCTGCAGCCGGTCGGCATCGGTCGGAGTAGAAATGTCGCGGGAGGCGTCCAAGGTAAGGGTTGCTGCGTAATAGTGGTCGCGGGGTGGTTTAGCCGTCGCACGCTTCTCACGCAATTCCTACTTCCCGTCCGGCCCCCCATTCCCTAGCATGCCGCTCCCTTCAGTAGTCTCGCTTTCCCCCATGCGCGAAAAAACTTCTGGTCTGTGCAATCAAACGCCGGCGGCGTTCGTCGTCCTCAGCAACACCTTGCCATGAACACGCATCCTCTCGTCGCCCGCGCCCGCACCGCCTACGCCCTGCTCATTCGCGTCGCCTCTTGCCTGAAGTGCCCGTTCCTGCTCGCCGTGCGGCTTTATTGGGGCTGGGCCTTCTTCCTGACGGGAAAAGGCAAACTCAGCGACCTCAGCCGGCCGACGGAATATTTCGCCAGCCTGCACATCCCCTTTCCCGCGCTCAATGCCATCCTGGCCGGCGCCACCGAATGCTTCGGCGGCCTGCTGCTCCTCATCGGGCTCGGCTCGCGCCTCATCTCCATCCCCCTCGCCTTCCTCCTCTGCGTCGCCTACGTCACCGCGGACAACGAAGCGCTCCGCGCCATCTTCAGCGATCCTGACAAATTCGTCAGCGCCGCTGAATTTCAATTCCTCTTCGCCGTCTTAATCGTGCTCATCTTCGGCCCGGGCATGATTTCCATCGATTACCTCATCGGCAAAAAGTTCGGCACGCCTGCGTCCGAACCCACCACGCGATCCGCATAAGACCTCAACCAATTTTGCGGGCGCAGAATCGCGAGTGATCGCGCTTCGGCTCACGCGAAAACCAGAGCCGGGCGCCCGCGAGACCATCGCAGGCGCGCGGTGCT
>NZ_JBDUCX010000191.1:0-13359 GCF_040003245.1 Chthoniobacter sp. | reverse complement strand
AGGATCTCATCGCCCGCCACCCGCTGGCGCGGCGCGAGGACTCGCGGATGATGGTCTTGCACCGCGAGGGGGAACGAATCGAGCATCGATGGTTCCGCGAGTTTCCCAGCTTTCTGCGGGAGGGCGACCTGGTCGTGCTCAATGATACGCGCGTGATTCCGGCGCGGGTCTTTGCCGACGGGGGGAAGATCGAATTGCTTTTTCTGGAAGTGGTCCGCGAGAACGCCTGGAAGTGTCTCGTGAAGCCGGGCCGCAAGATGCGGATCGGAGCCACTGTGCAGGTGCGCGGCGTGGCGGGGGTCGTCGAAGAGATCCTGCCGGATGGCGAACGGATCATCGCCTTCAACGGGCCGGTCGATCTCGATGCCGCGGGCGAGCTGCCGTTGCCGCCTTATTTCGCGCGCGCGGTCGAGCCGGCGGATGCGGAGCGCTACCAGACGGTCTTTGCGCGCGAGCGGGGGGCAGTGGCCGCGCCCACTGCGGGGCTGCATTTTACGCCGGAGATTCTGGCCCAAGTGCCGCACACCTTCGTGACGTTGCACGTCGGCGTCGGCACTTTTCGCCCGGTGCAGGTGGAGGAACTGGGGGAACACCGGATGCACGCCGAACGGTTTCGCGTCAGCGAGGAAAGTGCCCGCGCGATCAATGCCGCGCAGCGCCTCGTGGCTGTGGGGACGACGACCGCGCGTGTGCTCGAGTCGCAGGGGCTGCCCATCGCGCCGTGCAAAAGCAGTACCGACATCTTCATTCATCCGCCCTACCGGCCGCGGGCGGTGGGTGCGCTGCTGACGAATTTTCACCTGCCGAAAAGCACGCTGCTCATGCTGGTCAGCGCGTTGGCCGGACGTGAATTCGTCCTGCGCGCCTATGCGGAAGCCATTGCCGAGCGCTACCGTTTCTACAGCTACGGCGATTGCATGTTGATCCTGTGAAGAATCACGATTTTTGGCCCTGAAAGCGGCATATTTCGCAATGGAGCCCATGGCGCCAACTGGGCCAATGGAGCCCGCTTTTACGTTTCCTTAACAATTCTCGGGGCTGGCGCTCATACGGACTTAACACTCGGCGTGTCCATTGTGGGCGGAGCTTGCGAACAACCCGCAGGCCGCCCGCTAAAATGATCGCCACCCAAACTCCGCAATGCTCGCTCCCAGGCGGCCGCCCGGCCTTTCGTGTCCTCTGCGCCTGGTGCGAGCAACCCATCGAACAAACGACACCGGTTGCCGCCTCGCTCAGCGGCACCTCGCATGGCATCTGCGCGCCCTGTGCGCAACAGCATTTCGGGCTGGATTTGGAGAGGATCGCCGAAGGTCAGCTGTGCGCGTGATCGCTACACCCGGCGGCGCCGGGCGATGAGGCCCAGCCCACCGAGGATCAGGAGGCTGGCGCTGCCGGGTTCCGGTGTGGCGTGGAAACTCAGCACGGTGTTGCCGTTGGCGTCGGAACTCGTGGTGAACGAACCGTCGGCAAACGCCGGATCGGTAATCTGGGAGAAGTTGGTGCTGCCGGTGTTGGTGGCGGTGCCGCCATTGTCGATGATCGTCCAGCTGTGGTCGATCAGCCAAAAGGTGTTGGCGGAATTCGGATCACTAACGCCGAGGAGCGAGAAATCGAGGGTGAGCAGCGAGGTGCCGCCGAGGGTCAAGTTGCCGCCGGTGAGCAGGATTTGATCGAAGTCGGTACCCGCGACGCCGTTGCCATCGTCCGTCAGCGAGGCGAGTTGCCAGAAGTATTTGCCGCCACTGCTGAAATTTACGCCAGTTTGCAGGGTGAGTTTGCCGGGGCTGTTGCCGGGAGAGATCACGCCGCCGGTGGAGACGGTGACCAGGCCGTTGACCGTGCCGTTGCCGGCGAGCGTGCCGCCATTCACCGCGGTGGCCCCGGCGGTCATCGTGCCCGACAGGTTGAAGGTGCCGCTCTTGACCTGCGCGGTGGCGAAATGGGTGATCGCGCCCGCGTAGCTGAAGGTGTTGTTCGTGCCGGGATCGATGACCAGCGCATTGGTGCCGCCAGTGCCGCCATCGACATCGCCGATGATGGAGGCCGCACCGCCGAGGATGTAGAGCGTGTTGTTGCCGCTGCCCAAGGCGATGGCCTTGCCGCTGCTGTCGGTCTTGATGGTGCCGGAGTTATTGATGACAAAGTTGTCCGGGCCCGCCTGGATCGCCGCCGCGGTGGCTCCGCCGCCCTCGATCAGGCCGCCGGTTTGGTTCGTGATGGTCATCAAGAAGCCGCTGGGGATGGCCGACGTGAAGGCGATGCCGGAATCGGAATCGCCCTTGATGGTGCCGCTGTTTGTAATGGTTGTGGCGGCGTACGGCGCCTGGATGGGGATGGGGTTGTCGTTGGAATCCTTGTCCACGCCGGCGATGGTTATGCCGCGGCCGACGCCGGTGTTGCCGGTGGGGTTGCCGATGGATCCTTGGATGGTGCCCGAGTTGTTGATCGTGCCGCCGCC
This sequence comes from Chthoniobacter sp., assembly GCF_040003245.1. Lineage (NCBI taxonomy): Bacteria > Pseudomonadati > Verrucomicrobiota > Spartobacteria > Chthoniobacterales > Chthoniobacteraceae > Chthoniobacter > Chthoniobacter sp. The sequence continues at coordinate 10,901 of NZ_JBDUCX010000191.1, read as the reverse complement.
TACCGTGACGCCTTCGCTGGTATCATTCAAGGCGTTCAAAGACTTGATCAGGCCGGTGTTGGTCAGATTCACGAGGCCATCGACGTCCACGCCATCGCCATCGGCGGTCACGCCGTTGCCGGTGATCGTCCCGTGGTTGACGATGGCGACGACTTCGTTGGCATTGATGCCGTCGATGTTGATGCCCGAGCCGTTGTCGCCCTTGATGGTTCCACCGAGGTTGTTGGTCACACTCATGATATAAGTACCACCCGTGGTGTCTCCACCGGTGATGCCGTGGTGCCCCCCCTCGATCGTGCCCGTGCCGGTGCCGGAGCCGGCGCTGTAAGCATTCACGACCTGGATACCGGAATTCGTTTGCGCATCGACCCCGTCGCTGCTGCTGCCGGTGGTGGTGGTGGATTTGATCAGGCCGTCATTGTTGACCACCCCGTTGACCCCCGGGCGAATGGCGTCGGCTTCAGTGGCGGTGATGATACCGGTCGAAAAATTGGTGACCGTATTGGTGATGCTGGTTCCCGAGGCGGTGAGGGCGTTCCAGTCGAGGGCCTGATTGCCGCCGCCGGAGGAATTCTGGGAATTGATCGTGCCGTAGTTATTGAGCGTGATGATGCTGCCGCCGACCTTCATCTGGATGACATCGGCGTCGACCGTCTGCATCAAGGCGGTCGAGTTGGTCGGGCTTCCGTTGTTGACCGTGAGTGTGAGGCCGCCGGTGTTGTCGCGAATCACGCGGCCGTTGCCGGCATTGCCTCCCGTCAGAACGGTCGTCTGTTGAATCGAACCGTTGTTCGTGATGGTGGAACTGCCGGTGACGGTGATGGCGACGTTGTTTCCGGTCACGGTAAGAGACCCCGTGGACGTAACGACTCCCGACTCTCCGCCAGCCAGCGTCTGCTTGGTCGTCGAGGCCGTGCTGATGGTGAACGAAGCGGCCAGGGCCGACGAAGCCGCAGCGAGGAAACCGAACGCGAAAAAGAGGGTCTTATTGAGGAGTCTCATAAAGAGGGATGGAGATTGCGGACATTCTGTAGGAAGGCTGCGGGGGCAACGGCGGTTGCCGGGGCTCCTTGGCGCGCACTGGTCTGGCGGCTGGCTGTGTCAGTCGGGTGAAGACTTTGTTTCGGTTATGTGAAATCGCCGAAATGGCCCGCCTGCTGCAGTCGCAGCGGTGCGACTACCCTGCCGTGTGACGAAATCCAACCGCGCCGCTGGCTTTCCGATGGGTGGTTCCTAGCGGAGCCAGTGCCGCCATGGTGAATCCGGCGGATTCAGACTGCCGTTCAGCGAACCACCGACGACGACCGTTCCCTTGCTTAACTCTGCCGCGGGGTGTGAGTCGGTGGCTGTGGCTGCCGGCAGGGTTTGGTCAGGATGCGCGAGGACGTGCGGGCGTCCGGCGGAAAAAAGGACGACGGCAATGGCCGCGCCGAAAAGGAGGCCCGCCCCCAAGATGTTTTTGAGTCGTTTCATGTGACTGCGAGAGCAGCAGCCGGGGGGAGCTGATACTGACGTTTTCCGATCAAGAGGATTGCCCGGCGAACGTGGCAAACGGGTGGAGATAAGGTGGCAACTTGGTGAATTCGCCGCCGAACCACCGACGACCCATTCAATCCGCCGCGCCGCCGAGCCGCGAGCGGCGGTGGCGGAGAGTGTCGAGCAATACGGCGCCGAGGATGACCAGACCGAGCACGACTTTCTGGGTGTAACTTTCCACGTTGGTCAGGTTCATGCCGTTTTGGATGACGGCGATGGTGAAAGCGCCGACGAGCGTGCCGAGCATGCGACCTTCGCCACCGGAAAGGCTCGTCCCGCCGACGACCACGGCGGCGATGATGTAGAGCTCGTACATATTGCCGTAAGTGGGCGAGCCGCTTTTCAATTGCGAAGCCATGATCACCCCACCCAGCCCGGCGAGCAGGCCGCTCACGGCGTAGGTGAAAAGCAGCACGCGCTGCACGGGCACACCGGAGAGCCGCGCCGCCTCGCGGTTGCCGCCCACGGCGTAAATGTAGCGGCCCAGCCGCATGCGTGACATGAGAACATGGGCCAGCGCGTAGAGGAGGAGCATGAGCAGGACGGCATTGGGAATGTGCAGGATGTCGGCGCCGCGACCGAGCCAGACGAAGGAGTCGGGAAGCTGGTAGATGGATTGACCTTGCGCGAGGAGATAGGCGAGGCCGCTGCCCACGAGCATCATAGCCAGCGTGACGATGAAAGGCGGGATGCGGAAGAGGGTGATCATGCCGCCCGAAAAGCCGCCGACGAGCCCGCAGAGAAGGATGGCCGCGAGACTGGCGACGGTCATGCCGAGCGGCGAGGCGTGCGTGGCGCCTGCGTAGTCGCGAATGAAACGCGAGGCGAGCACGGCGGAGAGGGCGAGGAGACTGCCGACGGAAAGATCGATGCCGGCGGTGATGATCACCATGGTCATCCCGATGGCGATGATCGCGATGACGGCGATTTGGTTGGCGATATTGAGCAGGTTCTCCGACTTGAGAAAGTTCGGCCAGCGATAGCTGCGTGGCTTGACGATGCGCGGATGGCCAAGCGTGGGGAAGTCGGCGGGAATATCGGCGAAGACGAGCCAGGAGGCGGTGACCTGATTGCCGGCGATGGCGTCGAGGGGAGTGTTGGCTGCGGCGAGCTTTTGCAGGGCTTCGCGAGCGTCGCGTGGTTCACCCGTGACGACCGTGATTTGCAGGCCGGCGGCCGTGAGCGCCTGCTCGAGCTGGCGGGCGAAGAGCGTGTCGTCGGCCTGGGGGCGGATGGCGATGAGGACGCGGCCTCCTTTTCCGGGCGAGCGCCCAAGATCGGACGCGACCTGACGGGCGGCGGCTTCCCCGGTTGGATTCTGCTCGGTAAGCGTCATCGCGCTGAAGAAGGCGCAGAGCAGGAGCAGCACGAAGATCATGCCGTAATCGGAGAGCAGGCGCTGGAGGGTGGGCTTCATGTCAGGCGACGGCGAGTTGCATCATTTGCTCCTGCGTGGCGTGGGCGACATCGGTGATTTCACCGGTGACGCGGCCATCGTGCATGACGAGGATGCGGTCGGCCATGCCGAGGACCTCGGGCATTTCCGAGCTGATCATGATGATGGCCTTGCCCTGGGCGGCCAGTTCGTTGAGCAGTAAATAGATTTCGTATTTCGCGCCGACATCGATGCCGCGCGTCGGCTCGTCGAAGATGAGCACTTCGCAATCACGGGCCAGCCACTTGGCGAGGACGACCTTTTGCTGATTGCCGCCGGAAAGATTGCGTGCCTGCTGTTCCTGATGCGGGACTTTGATCCGAAGGGTGTCGATATAGCGCGCAAATTCCTCGCGTTCGCGGCGCAACTTCACGAAGCCATCGGCGGCGAGCCAGTCGAGATTGGGCAGGCCGAAGTTTTCGCGAATCGAATGGCCGAGAATGAGACCCTGGAGTTTGCGATCCTCGGTGAGCAGGCCGATGCCAGCGGCAATGGCGTCGCGCGGCGTGCGGATGGCGAGCGTCTGGCCATCGAGTTGGATGTCGCCGGCGTCGCGCGGATCGGCGCCGAAAATGAGGCGCACGACTTCCGTGCGCCCGGCGCCAATGAGCCCGGTGAGGGCGAGGATTTCGCCGCGCCGGACTTCGAAGGAAACATTGCGCACCGCACGCCCGCGCTCCAGCCCGCTGACTTTGAGCCGCGGAGTGCCAATCGTGATCGAGCGCTTGGGAAACTCATCCTTGAGCTCGCGCCCGACCATGAGCTCGATCATCTGCTGACGGGTGAGCTGACCGATGGGGCGTTCGCCGACATAGGCGCCATCGCGCAGCACGGTGACGCGATCGGCGATGGTGAAGATTTCGTCGAGGCGATGGCTGATGTAAATAATGCCGATGCCCTGGCGGCGCAGGTCACGGATGATTTTGAAGAGGCGCTCAACCTCGTGCGAAGTGAGCGCGGCGCTGGGCTCGTCCATGACGATGACACGGGCGTCAAAGGCCAGGGCCTTGGCGATCTCCACCAGTTGCTGTTGCGCGGTGGTGAGGCGGCGGCACGGAGCGTCGAGGTCGATCTGGACGCCGAGTCGCTGGAAAAGTTCGGTGGCGCGCTGACGTTCGTAGCGGCGCTCGATGAAGCCGGCGCGCGTGCGCTCCTGGCCGAGGAAGATATTCTCACCAGCGGTGAGGCCGGGCACGAGGTTGAACTCCTGATAGATGACGGCGATGCCCGCGCGGCGTGAATCCTGAGGGGAGTGAAAATGGGTTTCCTGTCCGGCAATGGCGATGGTGCCGGCGTCGGCCCGATGTGCGCCGCCGAGCACTTTCATGAGGGTGCTCTTGCCGGCGCCATTTTCGCCGAGCAACGCAAGGACTTCACCGGTTTGCAAAGTGAGATCGACGCCGCGGAGGGCGCGCACGCCGGGAAATGACTTCACAATACCGCGCATCTCGAGGAGCGGCGGCGCGGGGGGGATCATAGACCGAGGGCGTTTTCCAAGGCGTGGCACATGACGTCGGCGTCCGGGGTGATGCCGGTCCATAACTGGACGGCGACGATGCCTTGGTTGACCAGCATGCCGAGGCCGTCGAGCACGGTGCAGCCGCGTGCCCGGGCATCGCGCAGGAAGCGGGTGAGCGGCGGGCTGAAGATGACATCCGCGACGGCCACGCCGGGACGGAGCGTGTGGGTGTCCACGGCGAGCCGGGCGTCTCCGTCGTAGAGGCCGATGGAGGTGCCATTGATGACGATGTCGATGTCCGCGGGCACCGCGTAATCACCTGTCCAGACGGCCAGCTCGGCGTCGAGTTGCAGCTTGTCGCGGAGGAGGGTGACCAATTCGGCGCCACGTGCCGGCGAACGATTCACGATGATGATCTTCTTGATCCCGGCGAGGCCGAGCTCCACGGCGATGGCCCGCGACGCCCCGCCCGCGCCGAAAAGCACCACCGACTTGCCGCGTGGGTCGACCACGGGCGCGAGCGATTTCAGGAAGCCCTTGCCATCGGTGTTTTCGCCAATGAGCCGGTCGTCGCGGCGGACGACGCAATTGACCGCGCCCATGATGCCCGCGGATTCGCCGAGCCCGTCGAGATGAGGAATGACCGTGACCTTGTGCGGCAGGCTGCAATTGAATCCGCGAAAGCCCATCGCTTTCGCGCCGCGCACCGCGTTGCCGAGATCAGCGGGCGCGACTTCCATATTCACGTAGCGCCAGTGCAGGCCGTGGTGGGTAAAGGCCGCTTCCATCACCGCCACGGTGGGATTGCCCGCCGCACCTTGCGACATGGAGCCGACGAGTTCGGGGAGAAAATTCTGGGTCGTAGCCATGAGGTGTGAAGTGCTTAGTGCTCAGTATTCAGTGAGTGTCTTTACTTCTGCAGAACTGATTACTGATCACTATTTCAGACTCTCATCCTTCTCGCCGTCGGCCTTTTTGTAGAGGCTGGTCGGGATGAGTATCTGCGGCGGCAGGGTCTCGCCTTTCGATTGCTTGATGATGGCGTCGACGATTTGGACGCCCATTTTGTCGGGGAATTGAATCGGGTCCGCGTAGATCTTTCCTTCCTTGATGGCTTGCTTGCCCTCGGGCTGGCCATCGAAGCCGACGATGATGATCTGATCGGCCTTGCCCGCTTTTTCCAGCGCGGCGCGCGCCCCGAGGGCCGCGGGGTCGTTGATGGCGAAGATCCCGCGCAAGTCGGGGTTCGCTTGCAAAGTGTCCTCGGCGGCCTTGTAGCCCTGGTCCTTGGCGCCGCCGCTCTCGAGCTCGGCGACGATGTCGATCTTCGCCTCGCCCGCGGCGTTGTGGGCGTCGATGACCTCGCGAAAACCTTTCACGCGGAGCTGGCAGGACTCGGCTTGCTTGAAATGCAGGACGGCGACCTTGCCGCCGGCCTCACCCAAGGCTTCGATCATGGCCTGGGCCGCTTCCTTGCCCCCGCCGTAATTGTCCGTGGCGATTTGCGTGGCGATCTTTACGCCGGGCTCGTTGCACGGAATGTCCACCGTGAAAACCGGGATGCCGGCGGCATTGGCTTCCTGGATTACCGGTACGATGGATTTCGAATCGCACGGGCTGAGGACGATGGCGCTCACTTTCTTGACGATGAAATCCTTGATCTGGTTGCTCTGCCTGGCGACGTCCTTGTCGCCACTCACGACGATGACGTCGTAGCCGCGCTTCTTGCCTTCCGAGGCGATATTGTCGCCGATGACCTTGAAGAAAGGATTGTCGAGCGTGAGCAACGAGACGCCGATGCTGCCTTTGCTCGCGGCGTTGGCGGGCGATTGCGGGGATGACGGGTTGCCAGGTTTATCGCAACTGGTGAAGAGGGCGAGCAGGCACGCGAGGGTGACGAGGAGGCTTTGTTTCATTGGGGGAGGAGTGAGGTTGGAAAGGGATCTAGCAGGTTAGTGGGAAGCTTCCCAGATGGACTTCAACGCGTAGGCGGCGAGTTCTTGCATGGTGGTCGCGCCGCCTTTGACTTGCACCTCCACGCCGAGCTCGGCCGGCCTGGCGATGACAGGGAAGGGGATGTAAGTGAGGCCGTCGCTGGCGAAGATGGTGAAATAGGTGCGGTCCGTGAAGATAGTGAGGCGCTGATGGCCATCTTGCAGCGGGGCCGGCGCCTTGATGCCGTTGACGGAGATTTCCTGTTGGGCAGCGCTGTAATGGATGTCGACTCCGCGGACCTTGAAGGTGACCTCGCTGTCGGCGGCGGGCTGAAAGTCTGCGTGGACCTCGAGCAGTTCACCACGGACGTCGGCCAGCGGGTTCGCAGCGCCGGCGTTGAGAAAGAGCTTTTGAAACTTCCACGACCGGCCGCGCAAGGTTTCGAGTTCCTTGATGGGCGAACGGCGCAGGCGCGGGCCCTCGGGCGTCTGGTGCAATTGCAGTTCGCAGGGGAAGGTCTGGAGTTGATTGAAGGGCATGCCCGGGGAGGGCGCCTGGCCCCAGCCGATCTGGATGCGCCGGCCATCGGGCACGTCGCTAAAGGTTTGGGCGGCGTAAAAGCCCCGTCCGCGATGGCCCGGAAGCTTCGGCGTCTCCGGCGTGAACTTTTGACCGTCGAACGAGCCGACGAAGTATTCGCTGCTCGCGGCGGTGAGCACCCATTTCTTTTTCGACGCATCGCCATCGACCGGCAGCTCGAAGAAATCCGGACATTCATAAAGACCCGGTGTCTGGCTGCGCAGTGTCCAGTCCTTGAGATTCGGCGAGGTGAAGAAATGGATCGTGTGCAGCGGCACGGCTTTGCCTTTCGCGTCGAGTTCGCCAGTGGGGTTCGGCACACCGACATAGAGCGTGAGCACCCATTGCTTGCTCGGCTCATGCCAGAAAACCTTCGGGTCGCGATTGCCGCGGGTGATTTCCTTGATCACCGGGTTTCCGGCGAACTTGGTGAACGTGCGGCCATCCGTGCTGGAGGCGAGGCATTGCACGGTCGGGTTGCCGGCGGCGGTGTAGATGAGGACGAGCGGCGGCTGGCCATCGTGGCCGAGGCCACTGGTATTTTTCCAATCGACGACCGCGCTGCCGCTGAACATCGGGCCCATGTCGTCCGGATACAGGACCTCGCCTCGTTCCTGCCAGTGGACGAGATCGGGGCTTGTCGCGTGGCCCCAGTGCATGTTCCCCCAATTCCAGCCGTAGGGGTTGTGTTGATAGAAGAGGTGATATTCGCCGCGATAGAAAGCGAGGCCGTTGGGGTCGTTCATCCAGCCGCGGCGTGGCGAAAACTGTAGCTGGGGACGCAACGGCTCGTGGTAGAGGTTTTCCGCGCCGATCAAATCGTCGGTCTGTCTTAACGCTTCCAGCGCGGCGGATTTCTCCGGCAGCTTGTCGGCGGAGACCGTGACCTTCCGGCCGGCCCAGGCGCTGACATCCAGCGGCGCCCACCAATCGGGTTCCGCGTCGGCGAGTTCGATGTCGAATTTCCGGGCCGGTTGTCCATCCACGCTGATGGTGATGACGCGTTTGTTCCCGCCGGTCTTTACCGGAAAGTTGAGCCAGTGTTTGGCGATCTCGATCTCGCGACCGACATTGGCGATGAGCTTCGTCGCGACCGGGGGCGCGGTGTCTGTTTGCACGATTTGATCGACGTTGATGTGGCCCCAGCCGCCGGTGGCGTCATCCACGATCACGAGGCGCGCGGTCTGGCCGGCGAATTCGGTGACATCCCAGCCGCCCGCTGCGAGTCGTTCGCTGCCGCCGGGTTGGGTGTTTGGTCCGGTGGCGGTGCGCACCGGCTTTCCGTTGATCACGAGATGGAGGCACGTCTTGCCTTCCCAGCCGCCGCCTCCGATGAGAAAGGCGATGAATTTCCGCTCGATTCGGAACTCCGGCGAGGTGAGCGTGCCCGTGCTGCGGTCGCCGCCGCTGAAGGAGTCGACGAGACCTTTCCCGACGAAGCCGTCGACTGGCATCTGGTGCGGCAGCGCCCCGTGCGCCGGGCCATCGCCAAATGCCGAGCCGATCGCCTTCCAATCGCCGTAGGTATCGCCCTCAAAATCCGCGATGAGGATGTCGGGCTGCGCCGCTTGTAATTGCGGAGAGGCCAGGGCCAGGAAGATGCTGAAGAGAGCAAAGGACGTTTTCATGATGTCGACAAGGAAGCTGCCGCAGTGAAAGGCAGGCGTAGCGCTTCGGGTAAAGGAGGGGTCGCGCCCGCCTGCGAGCAGACGTAGGCCGCAATGGCATTGGCGTGATGGCTGATTTGTTCGAGCGGCCATTGGCGAAGGAGGCCGACGGTCACCGCGGCTGTGAAGGAGTCGCCGGCACCGACGGTGTCGCGCACGGTCACTGGTAATCCGGATTGTTCTAGGAGGTTGCCATCCGCGAAGAGCATACTGCCGTCGCCCCCGCGAGTGAGCGCGACCAGGCGCAGCGAAAAGCGCGCGGCCAGGGTCGCGAGTTGTTGTGCCGGGTCGCCGGAGAGTTGGAAAATCTCGGCGAGCACGGGGAGTTCCTGTTCGTTGAGTTTCAGGACATTGGCCGCCGCGATCGATTGCGTGATGGTGTCACGGTCGATGAAAGGAGTGCGGAGATTGATGTCGAAGATGCGCAGTGCATCCGGGCGCGTAGCGGCGAGCAGGGTGGCGACGGTGGCCCGGACGAATGGTGTCCTTTGGGCCAGCGAGCCGAAGCAGACGGCATCGGCGGCGTGGACGGCGTCGAGGGCGACGCGGTCCGCGGCGATCCGATCCCAGGCGACGTTTTCGTGAATCGTGTAATTAGGATGTCCACTGGCATCCAATACCACGGAGACGCTGCCCGTCGGCGCAGTGGTGTCCACGCCGATCGTGTCTGTCGGCAGGCCGCGCGCCTGAAAGCGGGCGATGATTTCCCGCCCTGCCGGGTCATCACCAACGCGAGAGATGAGCCGCGCGCCGGCGGAGAGGGCATGCGCGTGGCAGACGAAATTGGCGGGTGCGCCACCGAGCTGCCGGCCCGTGGGCAATAGATCCCATAGGACCTCACCGACGCCGATGATTTGGAAGGAAGGCTCGCTCATCGGCAGCGGAAGTGGGTCAGGTCGACTTAGTCCTTCTTCTCCGGTGTTTCATCGAGCACCGGTTTTACATCGCCTTGCAGCGCGGCGATCTGATCCGCGAGGCGCTTCGTGTCTTCCGCGCTGGTGTGAATGGTGAAGTCGATCGTGGCGGTGCGGCTCGCACCGGCGGCGAGCTTGGGCACGCGGCCGTGGGCGCGTTCGATGCGGCGGTTGGCGGGGAAATTGGTGCCGGGCTCCAGGCCGGTGACGTAGCCTTCACCTTCCGCGTTGGTGTTTTTCCAGAGTGTGACGTAGGGCAGATCCTCGACAGGGAAGGCGAGCGAGACAGCGCGGTCGCGAGCTTTGTTTTGGAGGGCGATCAGCGTGCGGCCATCCTTGTCGGCGATAGGCTGGAGGCAATAGACCTGCTCGACGAATCCAAGTGCCGGCGCGGCGTATTCCGCATAGTGGGCGATATCCTTGGCCGCGTGATCATTGAAAGGGGTGACGCGCGAGGCCGCGGCGAGGAAGGTGGAGCCTTCCTCCAGCAAGGGGCGGCCGTAATTAGTATGATAGAGCAGTTCAAACTCCTGCTCCTGGGCACCGCGATTCGTGATGACATCCTGGATGCGGAAGCTCGTCGACCCCGCTTCCGTGGAGATTTCAGTCTGCAACTCCAGCTTCGGTCCATAAAACATACGCTCGTCCACGCGCCCCCGGAGGTGGATGCGATAGGGTGGAGCGGAGTCCACGATGACTTCAACTTCGCTCGCCGGGATATTGGCGATCTTGCCATGAAGCGTGAGGTCCATGGTGGCTTCCTCGCCGACGTTGTTAGTGAATTTATCGGTGCCCGGGTGACCGTTGCTTTCCAAGCCGCAGCGCACCAGCCATTCGTTGAACCCCTCCAGCCACCCCAGGCCGCCGCGACTTTGCAAATTGATGTTCTGTGGGTTGACCACTTCCTTGACCGGGGAATCCCAGCCGAGGCGCACGTCGCCGCTGGTGACGGAAAAAACGCCCATGCCGCGCGTGGGGATCACGCTGATTTTCATGACGCCATTGTCGATGATCACGATGTCCACACCTTCCTGCTTGCCGCCGTGGAGGGTAATTTTGCGGACCGACCAGACGGGTCCTTTGGCGCCGGCGAAATGCCCGCTTTGTTCCCAAGTGTCCACGTGCACGCCAAGGCGGGCGCTGGTGAGAGTCTTGTGGAATGGCTCGGCGGCGGGCGACGCGGTGGCGCAAAGCGCAAGTCCGGTAATCATGGCGAGTATCTTCATGGGGGTGATGTGTTTTGGGGAGCGGATTGGCGCGCGCAAGGCGGGGAACCGGAAGGGGATGGATGCCGGGAAGAGTGCCTGCTCGCATCCGGCGCGGCAATCGAGGTATTGCAGCTTGGAACGAAAGCTGTCATGGCAGATTATCGACCT
>NZ_JBDUCX010000190.1:0-13384 GCF_040003245.1 Chthoniobacter sp. | reverse complement strand
GGAGTGCCGACCTGGCAGGCTTCCAGCACGGCGAGGCCGAAATTTTCCGAATGCGTGGGCAGGCAAAAAAGATCCGCGCCCTGGAAGTAGGGCCAGCGGGCGTCGCTCCAGACGGCGCCGGCCCACTCGATCGGCGGAAGCGTCGCGGCGTGTTCACGGGCGAAATGCTGGAGGGAGCGGACGTAGGACGGCTCGCCATCCCCGACGATGACGAGGCGCACGTCCTTGGGCAACGAGGTGGTGGCGAGCGCTTCCAGCAGGAGATCGAGGCCTTTCTTGACGTGAATGCGGGAAAGAAAAAGCAGCACATGCTCTTCCGGCTTCCAGCTGAGACGCTGGCGCGCGGCTTCATAGTCGGGCTGGGCCTGGCCGGTGAGCCCGAGGGGCAGGGTTTCGATGCGTTGCCGGAGGACGAATTTTTCCAGCCGGCGGGCTTCCGGGTCGGCGGTGGCCAGCAGCGCTCGGGCCCGGGTGAGGTGCGCTTTTTCCACGAGATGGAAATAGGGCCATTTTTTCCACCATTTGTGACGCCAGGCCCATGGTTCCAGCATGCCATGCGGCGAGACGACGTAAGGAATGCCACGCGCGACACATTGTTTGGCGAGGCGGTCGTGCGCCGGTTGCCAGAGACCGTGGAAGTGCACGAGCGTTTCGGAGTCGGGTTCGGAGGGAAGTGCGTCGGCGACGGGGATGCCGGAATGGGTCAGCGCGCGGCGCAGGCTTTGGATGGCCGAGTCGAGGCCGCCGATGCGTTGTTCGGCGGGGGGGACGCAAAAGACGAGCTTCACGGCTTGCCGAGCGCTTCGTGATAGAGCGCTTCGTAGGCTTCGGCCATTTTGGCGTAGGAGTATTTTTCCTCCACGAGATTCCGGGAGGCAGCGCCGATGGCATGCAGACGTCCGTGGTCCTGCAGCATGTCCATCCAGGCTCCATCGTCGGCGACGGACAGCGAATTGGTGGCGTCGAGGAAAGGCATCTCGGCCAGCAGATGGCTGGCGATGGCGCAGGGCAGCGCGGCGGACATGGCCTCGAGGATCGCGAGCGGCAGGCCCTCGTACTCGGCGACGTGCAGGAAAACATCCGCGGCCATGAGGAGCGAGGGAACGTCGTTGCGCCAGGGGAGACGCCGGATCGTTTTCCCCAGTTGGTGCGCTTCGACCCATTCGTCCCACGCGGCGCTGAGCGTGCCATCGCCGACCCAGAGAAACTTGGCTTTCGGGTAATGGCGCAGCACTTCTTCGGCACGAGCGAGGAACTCCAGCGGGCGCTTTTGGGCAACCATGCGACCCACGGCGATGACGAGCAGTTCGTCATTGGCGATGCCGAGGTCCGCGCGTTTTGCCTCGCGGACGATGGGCCGCCGCGCGATGTCGTAGAGCGGAACGCCGTTGGGAATCATGCGGATGCGCGGCGACTCCCCGATGAAAGCCGTGAGATCCTGGCGCCGGTTTTCCAGCACGGTGACGAGCGAGTTGTGATAATTTTGCAGGGCGCGCCGGGCGATGAAATCACGCGCCGGGGCCATTTTCGCCTTCAGGTAACCGGCGCTTTGCGTGAGGTGGATCGTGCAGATATTCGGCAAATGCGAACGGCGCGCAGCGTGTAGGAGGTCGAGGCCGTCCTCGAGGTTCTGCTTGTTCACGTGCAGGATTTCGGGGTTCGCCTTTTTCCATTCGCGAGCGAGCTGGCCCACGGAGCGCAGGTTCAGGTAGCTGGAGATCGAACGACCGCGGAGATCGTAGGTATTGCGATAGGGGGAGCGCAGCACCTCGCCGATGCCGGAGAAGCTGTTCGCCAATTCATCCATGCGGGGATGATCCGAAGCCCAGAGCAGCACGGTGTGCCCGCGTTGCGCGAGGGCGCGGCCGAGATAGAGCAAGTAAAGCTCGCCGCCGCCGCGCGATCCGGAACTGCTGCTGGCTAGAAGAATTCTCATGTTTGGATGACGGCCTGGAAGGCTTCGACCCATTTTGCGGCTCCAGCGGCGGGCGTCCAGTTCCGTGCGCGGCGCCGTGAGGCCTGACCCAGACGATCACAGAGTGCCGGCTGAACGACGAAGCGCTGCATTTTTTCGGCGAGCGTGGCGGCATGACCCATGGGAAAGCGGAAACCATTGATCTCTTCCTCCACGAGATCGCGACCGGCGCCGACCATGTCGGAGCAGATGATCGGGAGACCGGCGCCGAGCGCCTGGTTCACGACGACGCCCCATCCGTCGTAGCGGCTGGGCAGCACGAACACATCCGCCTGGCCGAAAAAGCGGGGCAATTCCTCCGGGGCTTGGAATCCTGCGTAAGTGATGCGTTCGCGCAGATGGGCGGGCAGGGGGGCGAGGAGCGCGGGCAATTCGGCTTCGCGTCCCACGAGCAGCAGTCGCGCGGCGGTGCCGAGGCGTTGAAAGGCCTCGAGCAGGAGATCGACACCTTTGCGCGCGATCATCTGCCCGCAAAATAGAAAGACGATATGCCCATCGTTGCGGGTGCGCCGCGGCACGGCGAAAAATGGATCAAGATCGCAAAAGTAGGGGATGCGGAAATGATGCGGCTCGGGAAAGCGGGCCTGGTAATCCTCATCCGCGAATGTGCCAATGGCGGCGATGCCCGCCGCGCGATGCAGCGGCGCGGCCAGACGCTCGTGCATCTTGCCGCCGCGTCCCAGCCGTTCGCCCCAAAAGAACCAGCGCTTGCTACGCAAGGCGGTGCGCATGAGCCACTGGGCGGTGAACGACATGAGCGTATTCATTACCACGACATCGAATTCCTGGAGCGCGGGCAGCGGCCAGTTGACGTGGCAGCGCGCGGAGCCAATCGAAAACCAAAAACCGCGCAGGATTTTTTCGTAAGGCTCGAGCGCTTTCTGCGGCCAGGGCGAATCCGGCGCGGAGGCTTCCAGGTAGTACACGCTCAGGTCCACTTCCGGTCTTTGCGCGAGGGCCCGGAAAAGATCACGCTGATAGGGTGATGGCACCACGGAAACGAACGCCGCCTTCATCTCCGGGATTGAGGCGGGAGCCGCCGCTCGTGGGCGGAGCGCACGGCGGCGCGCGAAAGGAGTTGCCGGGCTTGGGCAGCGAAGATGCGAACGGCGTAGGTGCCGATGATGAGCGCGGCCACGGTCGGCAGCAGCGCGGTAGTGAAGACGAAGAGGCTGCGCATCGAGATGACGGTGGCGAAAAAGCCGGAGGCGTAGATAAGGATTCCCAACTCCGAATTCTTTGAAGAGGCGAGGAAGTTCCACCACCCCGTGAGCATGCCGAAGCAGAGGGCGATGATGGCGACCACGGGATAGCCGCCGGACATGTAGGATTCGCCCACGAAGCTCGCGCCCAAGGTGAGACCCTGGGCGTTAAAGACTTCTTCCATGGTGACGCTGAGGCCTTCCGGTTTCCCCGGCCAGATGGCACGCGGGATGGGGCGAATCAACGCGAGGTACGGAGTCTCCCAGCCCAGGAAAGCATGCTTGGCCGGGAAGGCCTCGATGATGCCCGCGATGGTGAAGAGATTGTAATCCACGAACATGGTGCGTTCGTCATTCCGGGGGGGATCATATTCGCCGTTCATATAAGCACGCAGGCCGACGTTGCGGAATTGCAGCATGAAATAGGCAGCGAAAATCGTCACCACGGCGCTCCCGGCGCAGAGCAGCACCAGTTCCTTCTGCCGGGCAAAGGGCAGCGCGAAACTGTAGCCGATGAGAAAGGTGACGAGATAAGAGGCGAAAATATTGCGGGTGCCGCTGGTGAACCCATAAAAAAACGTAAAAAGAACCGCCAGGCAGACCAGCAAAAGGTTAAACCCGCCATAGCGGTGCCGGCGGGCGAAGATGATCCCGCCCAAGGGCGGAATGAGGTAAACGAAGAGACCGAGTTCGCCGACCAAGGCCTTCCAGTCACCGAGGCGGCCGCGGGCCCACGGCTGGCTGAAGCGCTGCTCCAGGAAGAATCCCACCATGTCGACCACATTGAAATTCACCGCGAGCAACATGTGCAGGTAGCCGATGAAGAAACAGAACCAGAAGATGACCACGTTCCACTTCGGCGGAATCTCGTAGGTGAGGGTCTGGGCGAAGGGTTGCTTTTTCGGATGCACCAGGTGCCGGCCAATGAGCAGTCCGGCGAAGCCCAGATTCACGCAGAGAATGGCATCGTGCGCGGTGGCCAGGGTGACCATGGCGTCGAAGTTCGGCTGGGGAAACAGGAACTCGAAAAAGGTTAGAAAGTAGAAGGACAGGATGGCCATGACATCCGCGCGCACCAAATTGCGAATCCCGGCCCGGCGGACATCAAAAACCATGCTGGCGCAAAGGCTGAGCAACGCGCCGATGGAGGCGGCGCGGGCGAGCGATGAAGGTAGATCGCCTTTGGCCAGGACCGCGGTGAGGGCCAGCCCGACGAGGGCCGCGTAGGTGCCGTTGATATCCGGCTGGGGGCGCTGGACGTCATCGGGCGCTGACTGGACGACGGTGACGCGGCGCGGCGGTGGGCCGGTATTGTGATGCCGGGGGCGAGGAAACTTCATGACAAGGCAGCTTGGGTGAGTTCCATGAGGCGGGTCGTGGGTCCGTTCCAGTCAAAGCTTTCCCGCACGCGTTGCGGATGCTCTGCCCACCACTGCAATTCGGCGGCCAGCGCAGCCGCATCGTTCACGGGAAAGATCGAGCCGTTTTCGTGATGCCGCACGAGATCCTTGCCGCCGACACGATCGCTGACAATCGTGGGCAGGCCGCAGTTAAGAGCTTGCGGCACGACGAGGCCGAAACCTTCCTCCAGCGAAGGGAGCACGAGCACGGAACCGGTGCGAAAGGCCGTGGCCAGCGCCGGCTGCGCGACCGGGCCGTGGAAATTCAAAGGCGTGGCGCCGCGATAGGCGTCGAGGTCGCGGCGCGCCTCCCCGAGCACGGCGCCGTAAAAATCCATCTGCCAATCCGCGCGTTGGGCCAGGATTAACGCATCGAGCAGGGTGCGCAGGCCTTTGCGCACGCCGACCTGGCCGGCAAAGAGGATGCGAAATGTTGGGCTCGGTGGTTGGTCGTCCGCGTAGAAGATGCGGGAGTCGGCGCCGTACGGAACCTGCCAGATGCGCTGGGCGTCGATACCGAGAGAAATGAGTTGGTCGCGCGCCAGCGAGGACGCGACGCAGTGCCAGTCGGCCAGCGCATATTCTTCGTCTTCGCGGGCAAAATAGGCGTCGTCGTACGGGCACACTTCGGTGAGCTGCATTCCGATGCGGGCGTATTCTGGTTCCATGATGCGCACCCATTCGCGCACGGGCCCCGTGGCGTGGTTGAGGACCGTCTTGATCCCCAGTCGGCGCGCGGCGCGAAAGGTATGGAGGCATTGTCCGGGCATGGCGTGAATGCTCTCGCATGTTGCAAGATGCGCGCCTACCCAACGGTCGAAACCATGATCCTGCCACAAAAAGAGCTTGCGCGAGGAGGGCCGCAAGCTTTCCGGCAGGAACTTAAGGGCGGCATAGACGACCTGGGTCTGAAAGCTATGCTCGCGAAAATGCGGGGGTGGGAACTCCGGCAGTTTCCAGCGCGGATAGCCGGAATAGTAGGCATCCAGCGCGCCGCGGGCGGCCAGCTCGAGCGCCATCGGATAGAGATGGCAGGGGTTGGTCGAGGAGATGGAGATTTTCACCGGAGTGCCTCGGCCGCTCGCCGCTCGGAGGCCGTGGCGAGTCTCATGGCTGCGGGCGGACCAGCGTCCACAGATCGATCCCATCTTTGCTCCGCTTTTCGTAACCCTTTTGGGTCAGCAGGTTTTCGACGTCCGCGGTGGATTGGCCGAGGGCCTCGAGTTGTTGCGGGTGCAATTCCACGAAAATATTCTCGATCGCCGTGCCGAGGAGGGGACCGGCGCTTTTCAGCACCTCGAGCTCGTAGCCTTCGACATCGATCTTCGCCAGGCGGACCTTGGTAATTCCGTGCATCTGCGCGATGCGCTGGAGAGGAAGCACGCCGGCGCGCTGACGTTGCATACTGTTGGTCCGCGCCCGCGGGACGAGGCTGCTCGCGCCGGTATTCATGGAGGGATAGACGATGATATCGATGAAGCCCTCGGTGGGCCCCACGGCGTAGGGAACGAGCGTGCAATTGTGCAAGCGGTTGTAGAGAAAATTGCGGAGGACTACCGGCCACAGCCGGGCCTGCGGCTCCATGGAAAAGACCCTGCCCCCCGTGCCGACGATGTCCGCGGCGCGCACGGAGTACCATCCTTCATTCGCGCCGATATCGAGAAAGACATCACCAGGGCCCAGGACGGCCAGCAGGGCATTGGTGACGTGCGGTTCGTAGGTGCGATCGGTGAGCAGTGTATTGCCGAAATTACTGGCCGGATCGAGATACCAGGTGTGGCCATCGATGGTGTGCTCCTCGTAGCCGATGCCGCTGATTTTTTTGAGGAACTCGGCGAGTTCCATCGGCCGGATGCGGGTCAGTAGTTGGGCAAAGCGCATGATCGTGGACTAGGGCTCTGAGATAAATGGTCGGGTTTCGGAGGTTGCAACCTCAAAAGGGTGGATGGCAAAAGTCGCATTCCATTCCGCCTCGGAGGCGATCGGGCGGCGCACCAGTTGCATCCAGGCCTGATATCTCGCCCAAGGGAGGGGCTGCCGCTGCCGCAGGCACTGCGGGAGACCGCGCGCCGCCGCGACCCACCACTGCGGTTCGCGCACCACCCAGCTTCGATTCCACTTCCAGGCGAAACCGAACTGCCGCACGAGCCGGAAAAGGGCCACGGCGAAGAGCTGGGGCATTGGGCAGCGCATGAAGACGCTCCAGAGTTCATTGCGCGCGTGGATTTGATGCATGCGCAGGCCATTGCGCATGACGCCGGAGTAGTGATGACGAATCGTGAGGCTGGTCTCGTGGCGCACCTGCCAGCCGGCGGCGGTGCAACGCAAAGCGAAATCCGGTTCGTCGTAGGCGATGCGAAACTCTGCGGGATAACCGCCAAGATCGAGGAACGCGGATCGCCGGACGGCGCTGGCGCAATTGACGTATGTGCCGGCGAAATACGAGGGACCGAAATCCGCTTTTTGCAAACTCTCCGGAAACTCGTCGGTGCGCTGTGGAAAACTGAAGACCGCGGCCCGCGGATACGCAGCGAACAGGCGGGGCAGGTGCGCGAGGAAATCCATATCGACCGGATGGCTATCGTCGTCGAGAATCAGGACGATGTCGCTGGTGGCCATGCGAAACATGGTGTCACGCGAACCGGTCGAGCCCCGGGCCTGGTCATTCACGACCAGGCGGTGCTGCGGGTAATGGGTGCGCACCCACTCGACAGTGCCATCGACACAACCATCCGCGGTGATCAGTACCTCGGTGGGCTGGGGGTCGAGCTTGTCCAGGACGGAAAGCGTGTTTTCGAGATCGTCGCGACGGTTGTGCGTGGCGATGCAGATGGCGACGGTGAGGCTCATGCGCCGTTTTTCGCGAAGGCCTGCGCGGCGATGTAGGGATAGGCGTGGGCATACATGCGATGCCGTACGTTGCCCACGTAATGGCGGACGGTGAGATCCTGACAATCGAGGTCGCTCTCCCAGAAGTGCATGCCTTGCCCCGAGACGAGATAGTCCGCTTCGGGCAGCGGCGTTGCGTGGTTGGCGGCGAAGAGCACGCTGAGAATGGTTTGCTCCGCGAAATGGCTGTTCACGGCGGGTGTCCAGCCGGTGAGCAGCTTTTCGACGAGGCCAGAATCGAGACTGCCTTGGGAAATCCAGAGGAGACCGCCATTGATATCGGGTATGCCGGTGAGCGAAAGCTGGGCCGCGCGCTCGTTGATCCAGCGGTCGACGTTGGTGCGATCGTGCCGTGCGGCGGGGTCGACATTGTAGGCGTTGGGCGTGCCCCGCTCGATGGCCTCGATCATGGCATGCGGTGTCCGGAACGCGAGGACGTCGCAGTCGCTGTAGAGACAGGAGGTCGTCTGCTGAAGCTCCAGGAGCATGGCCAGCTTGGGCGCAAACAGGTGGTTTTCGAGGAAGGTCTGAAAATTGGGTGGCCGCGTCTGGTGCGTGGCGAGGAACTCGGACAGCGAGGACAACTCCGCGCTAGGAAACAGCCGCTCGAAGTCGCGGCGTTGCTTCGGCTTGATGAAGCCATCGACAAAGAGGTGCAACCGGAGGTGCCCGCGCAAAAAGCGCAGCCAGCTCCAGGCCGACCACAGACCATCGGTGAATTTATCGGCTTCGCACAGTACGACGAGCTTCTGGGGATGGGGTTGTGAAGCGATCGGAGGAAAATCCAGGACGCGCCGGCGGAGGAGCCGCGGGCGATTGCGTTCCCAGGAATTGACGTAGCGACTGGCGCGATGCCGGAGAGTTTGCCAGGCGCTCATGATTCCGCGTCCGTCAAGGTCTTGAGGATTCGCGCCGGGTTGCCCGCGGCCACGACGCCGGCCGGGAGGGATTTCGTGACCACGCTGCCCGCGCCGACGGTGGTGTCGTCGCCGATGGAAACCCCCTTGAGAATGGTGACGTGCGCCCCGATCCAGCAGCGCGCCCCGAGGCGCGTGGGTGCAGAGACGAGGGGACCTTCGCCGGGAGGTTTGCCCGCGCGGATGGAATGGTCGTGATCGGTGATGTAGCAGAACGGGCCGATCATCGTCTGGTTGCCGATTTCGACGAGCGCATCCGCATCGATCATCGTGTGCCGGTTGATGTAGACCTGCGACCCGATGACGATACGCGCCGTATCGCTCGTCGCGAGAAGGACCACGCCGCGGTCCAGCGCCGCGCCATTCTCGAGCGTGATGCACTGGGCCCGCTGCGGCACCTCGATGGCGCGCAGCGAGACGTGGCCGTGGATCTGCATCCCCGAGACCCGGTAGAAGGCGATGCGCGCGCGGGAAGCCAGGCCTTGGAGCAGACGGATCAAGTCCATATGCCGAGAAGTTCCTCCGTCCACCGGGGCGCACGCTGACGGAGGATGTTGACGCTGGCGAAGAGGCGATGGAGCAAGAGCTTGAAAGTGAGGACCGGCTCGCGCAAGCCGACGATCTCCTGCGCCACGACGCGTTGATGGCGGACCCGCATGCGAGCGAGCTCCCGGGCGTTGCGCTTGAAAGTGCTCGGCGCGTCGCGGTGCTCGAAGGTTGCCGTACTATGGAAATAGAGCTGGTGCGTGCGGCCGATGCGCGCGGAGAGATGCACGTCCTCGAGAAAGCTGTAGCCCTCGAACTCGGGGAACTTCTCCCGCGCGTAGAGCGGCGTGCGATAGAAGACGCAGGTCGAGTTCAACCAATCGGCGGGAATGAGATCACCGGTAGACTCGGTGTAGGTGGGCAGGCAATTGATCGCCGCGCCGAAGAGTTTGCCGCCATAGGTGGGATGTGGGTAGCCAGCCTGGAGACGGTAGTAGCAGCGCAGTAGGCCGTGGGGCACGGAGTGTTGCATGCCGTCGATGCGCGCGGCGATGCCGCCGATCCGGCCTTCGGTATCGGCTTCGAAAGAGGTGCAGATTTTTTCGAAACTATCGGGCGGGACGAAAACGTCGTCGTCGACGAAAGCCACGAGGGGAGTGGTGACGAGCGCCGCGCCTTGATTGCGCTGCACGGCGGAGCTGGGCTTTATCGCCCGTTCGTAGCGGACGGGCAGCGGCGCTTCTTTGACAACGGCGAGCGTCTTTTCGTCGGCCGAGGAATCCACCACGATGACGGCCGCGGGCGGGCGGGTCTGGGCCGCTATACTGGCGAGCGCGGTACGCAACTCTTCCGCTCGTTCGTAGGTCGCGATGACCAGACTGTAGGCGAGTGGAGCGGACATTTGGGTTAACGGCGGGCGGCGGCCAGTTTCTCGGCGCCCGTAAACCCAAGCAGGCGGTGGGCCAGCCGATAGCTCCGTGGCGCGGCCGGGCCGGCAAGATGGATGAGGCCGCGCTCTTTTCGATCCTGAAAATAGGCTGCGGCCACGGGCAGATTTTCGAGGGCAAGGGAGCGCGACATTTCAAAGAAGGCCTGCCCGGCGATCCGCGCGTGGGCGCTGGTCCAAAGGTGGCGCTCTTCCATCCAGGCTTTGAGTGCGTCCATCAGTTCCGTACGCACGCGGATGACTTGACGGGGATCGCGGCGGCAGACCGTTTGCGTGGACCAGATGCGATAGACGGCGTGCGGGGTCGGGGCGAAACGGAAGCGCAATCCGGCCTGCAAGGCCCGCAGGTAAAGCTCGTGCTCCTGGCAGCAGGGCTGGCCTTCTTTCCAGCCACCGACGGAGTCGAGGGCGCTCTTGCGCCACAACGCGCCGCCGGTCTGGGGAATCTGCCAGGCCAGCCATTGACCGTAGAGATCGAGCTGCGTGTCGATTGTGCTCGGTTCGCGCGTTTCCTTGATGAGGTCCTCCATCCACGTGGGGCTGTAGATGACGTCCACATCGGCGCCATCGTTGGCCTCGGCGAACTGCTGCGTGATCTTCTCCGGCTCGAGATAATCGTCGGCGTCGAGGAATTGAATCCATTCGCCGCGGGCGGCCTGCAGGGCGCGATTGCGGGCGTGGTTGCCGCCATGGTTTTCGGTAACGATGAGTTGGATGCGGTCGTGAAATTTATTTGCAATTAATACCGACTCGTCTTTCGAGCCGTCGTCTACGACGATTACTTCCTTATTCGGAAAGCTCTGGGCCAGAGCGCTTTCAATGGCCTGCGCGAGCCACTTGGCGCTATTGAAACTCGGGATGCCAATGCTGACCAGCGGTTTCATGAGCGCGCGATCTTTCGTGGAAGAGAAAGTGGTGGTTCGATGAAGCCGGCGATGCCGCACATGATGGTGGAAGTTACTTAGCGGCCTTCATGCCATAGGCCTAGGGCGAAAGTCGATGACGGCCTCCCACGCTGGGTCAAGGCGCTGGCGGCGGGCTGAGCAGGAAGCCCAGCAAATCGTCGAAATCGGCGGGCGCGATGGTGGTTTCAAAGATGGGCGGCATTAAGGACAGTTTGGACGGTGTCTGTGACTTGATCTTCGCCCGCGGGACACTGACTGGTTTGCCCGTGACGTCGGTGAGGACCAGCAACTCCCCTTCGACGTGGGCATTCAGGCCGGCAAGCGTCTGGCGGTCAGTGGTCTCGACCACGGTCTGGCGGAACAACGGATCGACGTTCCGGTTCGGGTCGAGAATGTCCTCGATCACGCGGTGAACGCCCCGCGTGGCGAGACCGTCGAGCGCCGGGCCGATGTTCGCGCCTTGATTGTGCAGCTTGTGACACACCGCGCAGTTCTGCTGGAAAATCTGTGCGCCATGGGCGGCATCGGGTTTGGCCTTTTGAAAAGCGTCGGCGCGCTGGGCGATGATCTTGTCGAGCCGTTCGTCCTCGGGTGGGAGATCTTTGGTGAGTGCGGCCACGCGGTCGCGCAGGGGTTGCGGGCGTTTCTCCAGGGCCGCGGAAACAAGGGGATTGCGCAGCAGGGTCGGTGTGGCTTTGCCATTTTCCATCGTGCTGAGGAGCGCTTCCGTCCCGGGGTCCGTCGCGGCCAGGCCGGCGGCGATGAAGTTCCCGACATCGGTCGGCGCTGTGGGAAGCGCCGCCAGCAGGGCGGTGCGGGCCTCGCCGGTATTGGATTGCCCCAGCAACTCCGCCGCCCGTTTGCGGAACTTCATGCCCGCCGGGCTGGCCAGCGCCTGGCCGAGGATCGGGCGCGCGGCGTCGAGATTGGCGAGCGCTTCGAGGGCGGCGATCCGACGCGGTTCGGGAAGCGTCTCGTTGGTGGCGATCTTCGCCAGCGGCGCGAGCTTGGCGTCGAATTTGGCCTCGCGTACACTTTCCACGGCCGTCTTGAGCACGGAGTCGTCGCTGCTTTGGAGCGCTTCGATCATCACGCGCTGGGACCAGGCGGTGACTTCGTCGGGGAGCATGATCCCGCGCTGGCGGGCCGCTTGGGCCAGGCCATCGGCGGCGACCAATCGCTGCGCCAGTGGGGCCTCGCCGATCTGCGTGACCAGCTTCGAGACCTTGCCGAACTCTTCTGCCGGCAGGTAGAGCGCGACGTGCTTCAAGTATTCACCGGTGCGCGGTGAGGCGAGCCGGGTCCGCTGGAGGTGGCCGAGGAGAAACGCGGCCGCTTCCGGTGTCGGCACGCCCACGGATACGTCGGCGACATGCTCCGCGACGACCGCGCTTTCTTCCACGCCGGCATGAGAAGCCGCGATGTACGAATCCGGTAACAGGAGGCAATCGCGCAGAGCCATGCGCAGGGCGTAGATGAGTTCGGTATCGTCCGGCGAAGCGTCACCCCACGCGTTGAGGAGCGTGCTCAACACCTTGGGCACTTCGTTCAGCGCTTGCTGCCGCAATTCCGCTTCGTTGGGACGGGCCGCGTCGGTGAGGGAGGTGTTCCGCAATGCTTCCGCCGTCTGGGAAATGGCGCGCGCTGCGTTGCGCTGCAAGATCGGCTGATCCCTTTTGCCGAGGGCGATGCGCTGCTCGGTGAGCGTGAGCCCCGGCACATCCGTGCTGCTGAGTTCTCCGAACCACTGGAGGGCATTGGCGACAAAAGCTTCCGGCATCCGGAGGAGCGTCTCGGCATTTTCGGTCGCGGAGAGGTGCGGATTGAGAAACCAGGCGGCACTGAATCCCGGCTTGAGCCGCTCCAGGACGGATTGGGAGGCGATGAGCCGCGACGATGTTTTCGAGTCGAGAGTGATCTGCCCGGACTCCGAGGAAAAAAGGGCGAGGGGAATGCTCTTCAAAAACCGATTGGCCGTTTCTCCCTGGGCCCGGGATCCCATCCGGTCGACCAGTTCGTTAGTGGCCAGTCTGCGGACTTCGAGATTGGTATCACCGAGCTTATCGACGAGTTCGACGGTATTGATCCGGGCGACATCCGGAGGTACTGCGGCGGGCAAGTCCTTCTTCTCCCCGCGATACACGATCCGCCAGATGCGCCCGTGCGAGTGATCGCGGCGCGGGTCGCCGAGCGGGAATTCGTAGTGGCCGATGATCGGGTTGTAGAAATCGGCGATCCACAGGGCTCCATCCGGGCCGAGCTTCACTTGCACCGGACGGAACCACGGGTCGTCGCAAGTCAGGAAATCGGGCTGGCGGATGGCCTGCGGGGTGGAGCCGTGCCACTCGAGTTTGTCGCGATTGATGCGGCGCGTGACCGGGTTGCCATTGAAAAGGTTGCCACGGTATTCCTCCGGAAATTGGTCGTCGGCGTAGTAGGCGATGCCGGCGATGGCCGTCGAGCCGTGGCCATCGTTGGTGATGCGGGGAGCGAAGCCGAGGCCGTCGTGCTGCTTGCCGATTCCTTCGTAGTAGCCACCGCGCTGGAGCAGGTAGACGGGCTTGGAGTGCGAATCGGCGCTGTAGAAATTGCCGAGTGGATCGACGGTCAGGCCGAAGGGATTGGTCTGGCCGTGGGTGTAGATTTCGAAGGCGGAGCCGTCGG
>NZ_JBDUCX010000189.1:0-13508 GCF_040003245.1 Chthoniobacter sp. | reverse complement strand
AAGGTACGCTCGCAGCATATGCGATGCGTTTGATGCCTGAGCGAATTCAGTGGTCCTTAGCAAGCTCAGGATGACGGCCCTTTTTCGCTCCGCTCCTTACGCAAACCACGCTGCCAATTGCGCGACTTGCAACTCGTCGAGGCGCCGGACGACGATATCGGCGGCGGTGAGTTCCTCCGCCGGGTGCGTCGTGGCTACGCCGACGACTTTCATTCCGCCGGCGCGGGCGGCGGCGATGCCGACGTGGGCATCCTCGAAGACCACGCAGCGGGTGGGTTCGGCGCCGAGACGGGCAGCGGCGGTGAGGAAGACTTCCGGGTGGGGCTTGCCTTGCTTCACATCCTCGCTGGTGACGGCGGCGGCGAAGAATTCGCCGAGGCCGATGAGGCCCAGCGAGAGCGCGATATTCTCGCGATGGGTGGATGATCCGATGGCACAGGGAATGCCCGCCGCACGGAGGCGCTCCAGCCAGGTACGAACCCCGGGCAAGGCTTCGACTCCCCGTTCCGCGACCACTTCGCGATAGAGCGCTTCCTTGCGCAGGGAGAGCCGGCGGATCTCGGCCGGCTCGGTCGTCCAGGCGAGGATGTCCGGAATGATGGCCTCATTCTTACGACCGAAGCTCTTCTGGAAATGTCCCTCGGGGAGCGGCCGGTCGATCTCGCGGGCGAGACGCTCCCAACTCTCCTCGTGATGCGACGAGGAATCGATGATGACGCCGTCCCAATCAAAAAGGGCAGCCCACTTGGCAGACGAATCGCTCAAAGCGCAAATCCCTCCGGTTCAATCCAGGCGTTGCAACGCGGGGAGGCGGTACTTTTGCTGGAAGGCGCCTTGCTCGGCGGCGACTTGGGCGGCATCGAGGTAAATGAGCCGCGGTTCCCCGTCGAACTCGATCTTGTGCAGGCCGTTGCTGGCTTGGGCCAGGGCGGTGGGCACATCGGCCAGCGATTGAATGGCCACGCCATTAATCCTCGTCACGATGAGATGATTCAACTCCTCGTAGCCCACCGTCATGTTCGAAGGCAGGACGCGATTGAGGAAGACGATCTTCTTCGGGCCGTCCTTGAAGAGTTCGTTTTGCTGGCGGTCGAAATAGACGAACTGCTCCGGCGCTTTCTTCTGCCAGTCGGCCCCGTACTCCTTGAGGTATTGCCGCGAAAGCTCCTCGAGCACCAGCCCGCCGAGCACGTAAAATTTCGGCGCGCGGTCGAGCACGTAGGGCTCGATGACATAACTCTCGACCGGCCGATGCTGGAGCGTCACGTCCAGGTCCTTCTTCCCGCCCTTGCGGAAGACAGTACACTTCACCACGTCGCCGGCGAAGTGCTTGGTCGAGAAGAGATGCGAGAGCGCGAGCTTGCCGTATTCCGGGTCCTTGTAATTGCCGTCCTGGTCCACCGGCTGGCCGTCCACTTGCAACAGCACGTCACCCTGCAACAGGCCGGCTTTCGCGGCTGGGCCGTCGCGCAGGACGTCGGAGACGTAAACGCCACCGGTCACGCTGCCGTTCAAACCGAGATAGGCGCGAAATTGCGGGTCGCGGGTAGGGGACGACACGATGCCGACGCGGGCGAAGCCTTCGTAGGGCGCCTTTTTCGCATCCTGCAGAAAGTGCTCGATGACCGGCGCGGGCAGGATCTCGGCATTGTTCGTAGTGTTGTCGTAGCGCATGATCAGGCCGGCGAGCTTGCCGTCCTTCACCACGGGCAGCGTGAAGCTGCTGTCGCGGAACTGGAGCGGCGTCGTCATGCGATAGACGAGCAGCGGAGAATCATCGATGGGGTAGCGCGTGACCTCCGCCGTGGTCATGGAGCCTTTGGTCACGAGCAGGGTGCCGGTGCTCTCGAGTTGCCACACGGAAAGCAAATCGCCGATGCCGGCATGGGTGAGCTCAAGCGGCTGGTAGGCCTTGAGAAAGGCGGTGTCCTCGGTTTTGAGCAGGGCGAGATTTGCCTCGTAGTCCACGACCTCGACGGTCGCCGGCACTTTTTGTCCGCCCTCGGCGGATTCCAATTCCACGTAGTTCGCATTGGCCACCAGTTCGGCGGTGACGAGGACGCGATTCTCCGAGAGGATCGTGCCGATGGCGCGGCGCGAAAAGGGCGGGCGCTTGCCCCATGGGCGGGCGAAATCCCACGGCTGGTTGGTCACATTCACGCGCACCACGGAGGAGGGCGCATCGGGCTTCACTTCAGCGGCCCGCAGATCGCGAGCAGCGGTGAGCAGGAGACAGGCAAGGAGAAGGGCGAGGCGGCGCATTATCGGGAGGCGGAAGAGAATTCGGTGGCGGGGATGTTCTGGTCGGCGAGCACGTTGTAGCGTTTGCGGATGCGCTCTTTCGCGGCCTCGACGGCGCTGCGTTCCAGCACCAGCGGGCGGGCGATGCCGACGAACTTGATGACGTAAAACTCCGGCTTTTCCGCCAGGGCATCCGCGGCGTCCTTGAGCGTGCGGATCTTGTGGTTGTCGATTTCATCGACGATCCCTTCGCGGAAATCCGCGAGATAGGTATTGATCGGGTCGGGCAGGATGGCGCTCAGGACGATGATCTCCGGGTGTTCCTTGTAGATCTCTTTCGTTACGAAATTGTCGTAGAAGTAATTCACCCGGTCGCTGGTGAACTGGTAGGCGCCGAGCAGATTGCGCGACAGGGGCTGGAAGAGCAGGCCGCCGAAAAGCACGTAGGGCGGGGGCGTGTCGTAGGTATTGGCCTGCATGAGGTAGGGCCACGCGCGATCGAACTTGATCGTCACATCGAGCGGCTTCTTGTCGCGCAGGATGCTCATCTTGACCTCGTCGCCGAGGAATTTCCGCTCCGCCACTTCACTCATCAGCACGCGCTCGCCATCGAGTTCCACCATGCCGTCGCTGGCGATCTCGTGTCCTTCGATCGACATGAGCACATCGCCGACCTCGAGCTTGCCCGCGCAGACTCCGGCGCTTTGCACGCTGCTGACCATCACGCCGCGGTCGTCATCGGTGAGTCCCAGCCCTTTGCGCATGGCGGGATTGAGCGTATTGGCGACGCCGATCGAGAGATCCATGTAGCGGTCGTAGTGGCCGTCCTCGATGTCCTTGAGGAAATGCCGGATCACCGGCGTCGGGATCATGTAGCCGACATTCTGCGCCACATCGCCGGAGAATCCCTGGAAGGCGACCCCCACGACTTTGCCCTGCTGCATGACGGGGCCACCGCTGTTGCCCGGATTGATCGCGGCATCGATCTGGATGGTGAGATGCGAATCGAGCACGGAATGCGTATAGGTGCGGAAATCGACGCGCGAAACGATGCCTTGGGTCACGCTCAGGCGCTCGCCGCCGATCGGATAACCGAAGACGGAGACGGTGGATTCCAGCTCCGGAATCCCGCCGAGGGCGAGGGGAATGGTGTTCTTGAAGAAAGCAGGGTCCTCGACTTTCAGGATGGCGAGATCGCAGTCGTGGGCGATGTGCTCCACCGTGGCGATGTACTTCTTCGGGTCGTTCTCTTTCTCGACGGTGAGGAAACGTGCATTGCTCACCACGTGCGCGTTGGTCACGATGCGATCCGCACTGACCACCCAGCCGGTGCCGCTGCCGCCGCCGAGCGAACCAGGGAGCCAGGGCACGCGGTAATTGGCGTCCTGCATGGTGTTGTTGATGCGCGCCACGCTTTTGCGGATCTCATTGGGCTGCGCGCGGAGAGGGGAAACGAGGAGGCCCAGGGCGAGTGCGACGGGCCAGAGGCGGAGGATCATGAGGCGGGGAAGATGGATGCGGGTGTGTGGCTTGTAAATAGGATTGTCGCCCACGGTGAGGCACGCTGGCGGGTGGTCATCCGGCCCCTGCCAATCGGATGAGGCGGGCAAACGCGAAGATATCGATCCAGTCTTGGAAAAGGCCATCCACGTGCGGCGTGCGCAAAGCCGTGGCCCGAAGATTTCCAGTTACGCGCTGACTGGTGTCGCGGGCGCAGCGGGCCCCGGCTTCTGGCTGCGATGTTGCCCGGCCTTTTCGCGGATGGTAGTCAGCAGCGCGACCAATTCACCCGCGTCCAGCTTGCCATCCCCATTCTTGTCGAATTTCTCGATCGCCTTGGCGGCATGATCCTGCGGACTGCCCAGTGCTGGGCGGCCGGATTTGCCGGTGGCGCCGGTGCCGGGAGTGACGTTGCCGGCCGGCTCGGTGCGATGCTCTGTCACGCGCTGGCGAATGACTTCGAAAAAGGCCGCGAGCTCCGTCGCATTCAGCGCGTGGTCGCCGTCCTTGTCGTATTTGGAGATAATCTGGCGCACATGCTCCTCGGGTGTGCCAGTGGCCCGGCGTCGCGTGCCGGTACCCGGGTTCTCGGCCTGCGCATCGGGAACGAAAAGGGAGAGCGTCGTCACGGCGCAAAACGCGGAGAGAAGGAGTCGATTCATCATCTCCACAACACCGTCGCCAGCCGAGGTTGCACAGAAATTTCGCTCTTCTCAACACTTGCCCCAACCCACCAACTACTGCACCGCGGCCAGTGCCACGCCGTCGCCGGTCAGGCGATAGTGCGTTTCCACGGCACCCATTTCGAGATGGCGCCAGAAAGAGGATGTCACCCCACTTTTCTCATCACCCACCTGGGCTTCGATCGCCACGAGACTATCGCTGGCATCCTTTTCCAGGTAGGGAGATTTGATCAGTGCGGTCACGGCTTTGCCGAGTTTCTCGGCGGTCAACCCCGCGAGATGGCGAATCTCTTCGCCCTGCACCACATTTTGCAACCCGCCGAACGCGCGATATACGGCCGCCAGTTTCAGCATCTGCGCGAGCTTCGCCGCGGCCTCAGCCTGCTGGCCTCGACCGGCAAGGAACGTCGCCTCCCCGGCATAGTCGCGCCAGGCAACGCGGGTGTCCGGGAGAATTTCACCGGCGTAAGCGCCATCGCGCAGGTCGGCTGGTTGGAAAGCAGCCAGGAAGGCATCCATCTTCCGGGTGTCTGCCACCCAAAACAGGGATTTTGAGACCTGGCCGGCCTCAGGGGCAACCTTGCCTTGGAAAGCCACCGATTCGGCGTGCAGCGAAGCGGCGAGGGAGAAGGTGAGGACGGGAAGAAGGAGATGGAGAGTTTTCATAAGCGGAGTTGGTTATTGTAGCTTTTATAATAAGCACCGCCGAAGCCACCTCCAGTGGGGCAACTGTGTATAGTTGCCGGTAAAATGTCCCTAGCTGGGCCAGATGTTCCTCCACCGGTCCGCCAGAGATTGCGCCACTTTTCCGCCGGCTAAAACTCCGCGCAATTGAACACGATGCGGTACCGGCACCGCTCACTGCGACACACCACCTTGCACTTCTCCGAGATCAGCGGGCCACCGCAAACGGGGCAGACGGAGTCCGCGCTTCTGTCAGCAGATGCCTCGGTTGTCTCTGCTCCTGGCTGAGGGACGGAAGGGTCTTCCATCACGCTCCTTTCGGTACTTCCACACCCAAACGACGACAGATGCTACGAGCAAGATGCCGCTTTATTTCCTGATGCCTGGGAATTGCTTCGCGCACGCCATTTAGGGGATTCGTATAAATTGAATGACTGGCACCTTCGCGCAACAGTCGGCAGCCGCCCGATTCCAAATGCCGGACCAACTCACGCCGTTTCACGCTACTGCCAGCGTGGTCTTGATCGCCTTGGGATCATCGCGCAACGCTTCTTCCTCGTTGACCTCAAGGACCAGTTTCACGGCCGCCGCAAGATCGCGAAGGCATTCTTCTTTTGTTTCGCCTTGGCCGTTGGCGCCCGGCACTTCCAGGCAAGTCGCCCAAAAACCACCTTCGTCAGGCTCACCAGTGTGCAGGAGCGCGGTTAGGTTACGCATGCGCGGATATTAACGGATGAGCAGGGTTCCCGCAATACCGCGTTCGTTTGCGGCTTTACCGTTTCTTTCAACTCACACGTTGAAGCGAAACTCCACCACGTCGCCGTCTTTGACGACGTACTCCTTGCCCTCGATGCGGAGCTTGCCGGCCTCGCGGGCCTTGGCAAAGGAGCCGAGTCCGATCAGGTCGTCGAAGTGCACGGTTTCCGCGGCGATGAAGCCGCGCTCGAAATCGCTGTGGATGACGCCAGCCGCCGCCGGCGCCTTGTCGCCGGCGCGGATCGTCCAGGCGCGCGTCTCCTGTTCGCCCGTGGTGAGATAAGTGCGCAGGCCCAGCAAGTGATACACGCCGCGGATGAGCGAATCGACGCCGCTGCTCGGCACGCCGATGCCGGCCAGATATTCCGCCGCTTCCTCCGCGGCCAGCGTCGCCAGCTCGCTCTCGATCTGCGCGCTGATCACCACCGCCTCGGTGCCGAAATGGGAACGGGCGTAATCCTGCACGGCCTGCACGTAACGCGCCGCCGGGGTGACTTCGACATTTTCGCTCGGCGCCACGCCTTCGTTGTCCCGCGCCGCCTCGACAATTGCCACGACATTGGCCAGGTCGGCCTCGGCCACGTTGCACGCGAAGATCGTCGGCTTGCCGGAGAGCAGGAAAAAGTCGCGCATGATCTTGGTCTCGTCGTCGCTCAGCGCGAGCGTCGTGGCCGGCTTGCCGGCATCGAGATGCGGGATGAGTTTCTCACATACCGCGACCTCCGCCTTCGCCGCCTTGTCACCGCCGCGCGCCGCTTTCGTCTGGCGATCGGAACGTTTCTGCACCGAGGCCAGGTCCGCGAGAATCAGTTCCGTATTGATGACCTCGATATCGCGCACCGGATCGACCGTGCCCGAGACGTGATGAATATCCGCGTCCTCAAAACAACGCACCACCTGGACGATGGCATTGACCTCGCGAATGTGGCTCAGGAACTGGTTGCCGAGCCCTTCACCCGCGCTGGCGCCTTTCACCAGGCCCGCGATATCCACGAACTCAATCGCGGCCGGCACCAGCTTCTTGGAATGCGAAAGATTGCTCAGCGCCTGCAACCGCGGATCGGGCACGGTGACGACGCCGACATTCGGGTCGATGGTGCAGAAAGGATAATTGGCCGCCTGCGCTTTCTGCGTCTTGGTGACGGCGTTGAAGAGGGTGGATTTGCCAACGTTTGGAAGACCGACGATGCCTGCGGATAACATAAAGGGGTGTGGTAACTACAGCGCCCACGGCGAGGCCGCACGAAAAATCCAGCGCGAAAGTGCGCCCTCATCGTGGAGACGACCAGAGAACGTCGAACGCCCAACGTCGAACTTCGATCCGACGAAGTCGACTTCACCCACATTCAGAGTTCGACGTCGGACGTTCGGAGTTCTCCTCCAAAACGCTCACCTCAACCGACGTCGCGCACCCGCTTAGGCTTGCTTCTTCGGCGGGATCCCGCGGTCTTCCAGCCAGTAGACCTGCAGCATGACGCCGATCCAATAGAGCGGCAGCAGGAAAACGCCGAAACCCGCCGTGAACGTGCCCGCCACACCGGCGGCCAAAATGGCGAAAACGGCGCCGAGCATGTAGAGCGCACCGGTCAGGTTGTGACCCTTGTAGATATGTCCCAGGCCCGGCACGACACTCAGGCACACCGCGATGCGGTCGCGCAGGCTTCCGCCGGCATGATGCTCGGGGTGGCCCGGGGCGACCCAATCACATTTCGTGCAGGCTTCCGGATGTTGGGGGTCGAGCGGCGCATCGCAGAGAGGGCAGTGCGCCGTGGTGAGAGGAGGATTGGCTTCGATCGTTGGCATGTTAATTTCGTCAGGTTGGTTGAAAATTGCCCTGCCTTTTCCCTGTGTCTAAATTAGACGAAGGCACGCCACTCAGCAATAGAAATAGTTCTGCTTATGCACAAACTCGCCGCCATCGTCTCTCATCTCGACCGTCATTTGCGTCATGCCGAGGTCACGGATTTCCCTGGCGCCTGGAATGGTCTCCAGGTCGAAAATTCGGGCACGGTGACCAAAGTCGGCGCCGCCGTCGATGCCTGCACCGCGACGATCGAAAAGGCGGTAGAAAAGGGGATCCAACTGCTCCTCGTCCACCACGGTCTTTTCTGGTCCGGCGTACAGCCCATCACCGGCCCCATGCGGCGCCGGATCAAGACCGCCCTCGATGGCAATCTCGCCATCTACAGCTCGCATCTGCCGCTCGATCTGCACCCGCAACTCGGCAACAACGCGCTGCTTTGCCGCGCCCTCGGCTTCAACCAATGCACGCCGTTCTTCCACGAGAAAGGCCAGTTCATCGGCTTTCAGACCAAGGCCGCGCTGACCCGCGACGAGCTCGCACGCCACCTCGAGAAAATCCTTGGCCGGAAGCCGCACCTCAGCCCCGGCGGCCCGGCGAAAACCGCGCGCATCGGCGTCGTCACCGGTGGTGCCGGGGCCGAAGTCGCCGTAGCGGCGGCCGAGGGTGTGGACACTTTCATCACCGGCGAAGGTCCACAGCATTCCTACATCCTCGCCGAGGAACTAGGCGTGAATCTTTTCTACGGCGGCCACTACGCCACCGAGACTTTCGGCGTCAAAGCCCTCGCCGCCTACGTTTCCCGCCGCTTCAAGGTGCCTTGGGAGTTCATCGATCATCCGACCGGCCTGTGAATCTCGAAAACTAAGCACTGAGCACTGAATACTGAACACTAAAATCCTCCCCCGCACGTTTTTCCAGCGCGATCCCATCACGTGCGCCCGTGAACTCGTCGGCTGCGAGCTCGTCTGGAACTCCTGCACCGGCCTCATCGTCGAAACCGAGGCCTACACCGCCACCGGCGACGAAGCCTCGCATACCTTTTCGCGCCCCTCGACCCGCCTCTTCGTTGCCCAGCACCAGGCCGGCACTGCCTACGTCTACTTCAATTACGGCATGTACTGGCTCTTCAATGTCCTCGTCAAAGGCGGCCCGGAAGACGGCTTTGTCCTCATCCGCGCCTTGCAGCCGACCCGTGGCCTACCAGCCATGCGCCGCCGCCGCTTTCCCAAAACCGACGCCGCCACGCGTCCCAAACCACCCGAAGCCGTCTGTTCCGGCCCCGGGAAACTCACCATCGCCATGGGAATCGGGGGCCAGCATCACGGCATCGATCTCTGCCTGAACCCGTCGATGGCCTTCCACGGGCCCGCCCATCCATCGATCCGCCGGCTCAGTGATATCCGCATCGGCATCAGCAAGTCCGCCCATTTTCCCTGGCGCTTCCTCGCCGCCGAAAATCCTTTCGTCAGCGCCAGGCCCACGCCCAGCGCGAGAATCTGCTGACGCGCTTCTCGAGTTTTTCGAATCGGCCCGGTGAATAACTCGGTCCGCCTCAACGCCGGGGAGGAGGCCCCCAAACTTCCGCACAAGTTATTCACAGCCCCACAAACCCCTCAATCCCATGCGGATATTATTAACATAATACAATATATGTCATCTAAAGTCGACATTGCTTCGGGTTCGCTTTAATTTCGTGTATGCTTGAATGAAGTGATCATAAGCCGATCCACCCCACTTCCGATGGCCCCTTCTCAAAATGATGAAACAACGACTCCCACGGTTGCTCTTGGTGCTTGGGATGCTGGCGTCCTTGGCGTTAACCCCGATGGCTATGGGCGAACCGCACGCCGTAGCACTCGCTACCTTCGTCTACGTGCTGGGTGAAGTCCGCGAGCCGCAACTGGTGGCGTATACGCCGAAATTGACGTTGGCTGCAGCAATTGGGATGACCGGGGGAATGAGTGATTTTGGAGCAACGCGGATCTACTTAATTCGGGAGGGCGTACTGATTTTGAAGACCGACACACGCCACGTTTTGGCAGACCATCCGGCGGCTGACGATCCGCTGCTCAAGGCAAGGGACGTCGTCTATGTCGGGACAATCGCCAACCTGCAGTAAGGGTTGGCATCTACTCCCTTCTTCTCGGGCGATCATCCTCGCCGAGCTTGCAATCCGCTCATCGTCGATGTGCGGGAGTCCAAATCCTTAGAACGTGAAATTCTCAAAATTTCTATATGTCATATAAAATATAGAGGTATTGGGCTAGATGGATTATGGTTTTTCAGAGGTTCCTCCCTTTTCGTCCGAATTTGGGAAGCCTTGCAGATACCAAGGCAGTTTTGGCGCAACTGGCGCGTAGGTCTTTGGCGCTGTCCGCTCTGGCGTGAACTTCGCGTCAAACGCGGCTTCAAAGCGGGCATTCATAATGTCGGCGTGGTGACGGTCGATCATCTCCACGACTTCCTCCAACGTCCAGCGATGGTCGGCCATCCCTGCCGCCACTGCGGGCGTCGTCTTGATTGTCGAATGCTTCCGGCAGAAATTGTAGTTCATGTGGTGAATCGCCAGATGATGGCAATGATTCGCGACTTTCTTGGAAAAGCCGTTGGTGAGGCGCGTGAAGCGCCGGTTGCCCATGCGCAGGGTCAGGTTTGACCGTTCCACGTAGGACGTGCTGCAAAGCTCCAGATCGGGCTTCCCAAAGACCGGCTCGCGCTTGATGCCGGTCACGATGTCCATGCCGTTCTCGTCCTTGCCGTAAATCTTGATGAGTTGCGCGTAATGCGTCCGGCCTAGATCAAAGGCGTTACCCACGGCCATCCTGTAGGCCGTGTGGCCGTCCGTGGTGATTTGAACCTCGCCGTTTTCGTTCATGCGGTCAGCCAGATCGTTGCAGAAATCCATTGCCGTCCGCGCGCTGCGGTCGCCTACCCGCCATGACGGGATGAGCTTGGTTTCCGCGTCAATCGCGGTCCACGTCCAAATGTCGCCCGCGTGCTTGCCCTTGGCGGTCTTCTTCGACTTCTCTTTGCAGCCCACGAAGCTCCAGATTTCATCGAGTTGCAGCACCCTGCACGGAAGATTCACGAGCGTCTTGTCTTGGAATGCCGCGCACGCCTCGCCCGCTTTTTCGAGGAAATCCACTACCGTTTGCTTGGCCGATCCCGTGATACGCGTAGTAGCCAAGATCGAATTACCTTCGATCAGGCACCGGAGAATTGCCGCGCGTTGTGGGACAGAAAGCGTTTTCATTTGACTTTATGTATTACGGAAAGCAGGATTCGTCAATAACTATTTGTATGACACAAAAGAAAAAGAAAATGGGCCGTCCGAAACTCCCTAAAGACGAAGGCAAAAAAGTCTTCTCGGTGCGACTCTCAAAACACGAGCGAGACAAGGTCAAAGAGGCTGCGGGAAAGGCCGGCGAATCGCCCTCGAAATGGGCGCGCAAGGCATTGCTTTCTGCCGCTGACTGATTCGGATTGCCAAAAATCATTATTTTCTGCTTAGTTCGGCTTCGCGCAGTTCGCGAAGCCGTCGCCTGCCTACCGTGACGACAATCGCTATGGAAGCAGCCCCCAGAACCAATGCTAGCAAGGCACAAAAAAGCAATACCAATATGGAGGCCGGGAAAAAGGCATTTATGATTCCTGAATTATCCGAATTTGCCGCCAACAAGATGTATGTATGGTCATATATCGGATTGATAGTAAGCGCAGTTGTGGCAGTTCTCAGTTCGCTACTTGCGATTATTGGAACTGCGTGCTTGTTCTGGGCGGACAAGGCCCGCGAGAAATTTTCGGATAAAAGAACAGAGGCCAGCGAACATGAGATTGTTCGGTTGAACCACGAAACTGCTGTTTTGCAGAACGATGTAGCGAAAGCGAATGAATCGGCAGCCCAGGCAAATAGAGAAACCGCCTTGGTGAAGGAGCGCGCGGCCGGATTGGAAAAAGACGCCGCGCTCGCCAAGCTAGAATTGGCGCGTATCGACCCAAACAATCTTCCGGTCACATCTTTACATGCAGACATATTTTTAACGGTTCAGGGTTCCTTTGATGACAAGCTTATGGATGCGAATTTTAAGCATGTTGGCGCTGGCATTCAGTTAATTGGTAAAACTGGCCCGATAGGGGCATTGGGGTGCTCCGACTTTAAGGCGGTGGCGATGAGTGTTTATGGATTTGTTCCTCCGGTAACAGCCGACGAACCCAATTCGCGCCAATTCAAAATGTCTTTTGACTGGCCTATCAATAACTCGTATTCAGCGTTGGTCCGCAATCCCCCAGTGTTGAACATGGTAGACGGAAGCCAGAAGCAACTGAAACTCCGGTCAGTCAATCCGCTCGATAATGATCGGATTCTAGTTAAGGATCTAAATGAAAACCTGACCAGCATACGGATCAGCATCGTTGGGCTAAAGGGGCGCGGGTTGATTTTCGAGGGCTCATGCCTGCTTCGGATAAATAGCTTCATCACGCGTGATTTTACATTTCCGAAAGAAATCGATGCTTCGCCGATTTCATGTCCCATTAAACCGCAGTGAGGCGGTCGATGACCGAGGATGCCGCAAAAGACGGATGCCTCAGCGCCAAGCGTGCGCGCAAGGTGCTGCTGCCCGCTGCCGACTAGGGCTTGCGCTTCGGCTTTGCAGCCGGATCGGCACGCTCCAAGATGGCGGCAAACGTGCGGTTTGCCGACGCCACACCCTCCTCTGTGGGAGATTTGCGTTTGCGCGTGCTGCGCTTCGGTGGTTTTCGTGTTGCCATCAGGGTTCATCTTAGGTGATTGTTCGTTTCTTCGCAAGGTGACGGTTTTCGCCTATTTTTTCGCCTCTCCAAAATTCGCAACAGAGCCCCTATTGGAACGATCAACCCAACAAGGCCAATCAAGACAACGAAAATTGCAAATACCTCGTCTCCCTCTATGACGCCAGAAGCACTAAAATTGCTTGTCGATAAGAAGGAATCGGTTGAGGCGATGTTGGCGGAAATTGATACAAGGCTTTTAGTGTTCGGCCTTGTTGTTTTGCTGGGAATCGCGGGTGAGACTTGGCTTGGCGTAACAAGTTGGCTGAACAATCGGAGGCTGCGAACAATCCAGAGGCAAATTGACATCGAAAAGGATCGGCAGGCAGCGATGGAGGCCGAGCAGCTAAAATCCGTTGCGGCGGCGGCGGGTGAGAGTGCCTCCAAAGCCAACGAACGGGCTGAAGGTCTGGAACAAGAGAATGTAAAAACAAAGTTGGAATTATCGAAGTCCAACATCGAATTAGAGAAGATTAAAGAGAAGCAATCCCCAAGAGCCCTTACAAACAAACAGATTTCAGATTTCATTGCGTTTACCAAAGATTTGCCCAAGGGAACAGTGTCGTTACAACCCGAAGTGGATGGAGAAGCTCGCAATTTCCGGGATGTGCTGACTAACTTATTAAAAGAGGCCGGATATAACATTACCTCCTCGGGCGCAAGTGGAGTTACCTTTCCGAACATTTCTGAATCTCTCATCGTAGTATTTGAACCTGACCATAAACCTGCCCACGCCGATTCGCTTGTATCAGCGTTAAATTCTATCGGAGTTAAAGCAGCGTATGAGACTGCCCAGATGTTCGGAATATCCAGATGGGCTGGCTTGAAAAGCGGAGACGAACTTGTGCTGATCCTTGTGCCTAAAAAATAGGACGCGCTTCCCCGGCCTTCAGCACGCGGCTCGGACGCCAAAAGCATTAGGCTGACTATAGCCAGTATAACGCATCCAGCCCAATACCAATATAGAGGTGTTGGTCTAACCCGGATATTTCACGCTTTGAAATTCTCGCGTCGGCAGCGCCGCGCGATGT
>NZ_JBDUCX010000188.1:0-13659 GCF_040003245.1 Chthoniobacter sp. | reverse complement strand
CAGCTCGCGTGTCATTCTGAACGAGGAACCGACTCATGGAGCAATACGCTCGTACTCGTCGACGATCGGGGTCAACCACGCCACTCCTGCGCGGTCTTGGATCAGCCGCATCCGAGCGGTGCCTGTAAATTCAACCATTTTATCCAACGCGCCAGAGTCGATGATCAGTTGCAATTTGTCGCCGCCGGAATACCGGAATCGATAGGTGTGAGACTTTTTGTCTTGAATCAAAATAACCGACCCATCCGCCCGAAATTCCATCACAATGTTCTCCTTCGTTTCGGGAGTTCCCACGGCCTCGCTCTGGTTGGAATGGACCAAACGCCACTTGCCATAAATCGCGGCTGCACCGGTAGTGGAGCAGGCCGTCAAAAACGCCGCACCAGCAAGAATGAGTAGGAAAGGATACCAGATCCATCGACTGCTGCGGGAGTTCTCTTTCATGGGGGTAGCCTCGGATTTGGCCATCGGAAATGGCACTTTTGGACGAATGGGATCGGTAATAAAAGCGCGTAGAGCGAAATTTTCCGCAATGGAGCCAACAGTGCCACTGGAGCAAGGCACTTTTTCGCCGAGTCATGCGACACTTCCCCGCATGAAAACCAACGATTCCCACTCCGCTCGCAACGGCGAAATTACCCTCTTCCCGGCGGTCATCCGCGAGGAACTCCATGAACGCCTCGCCGCGGGTGAACGCAGCCAGCGCGACTCATGGAGGCCAGGAAAGGCTGGCGCTAATCAAGCCGAATCAAGGCAAATCAAGGTGCGAGAAATTTGGCAGTATTACCGGGAGACCCGCGCCCCGAGGCCGATGCAAATCAAGGAGCCCCGGGCGAAGAAAAAGAAGCTCATTTAAGGTGCCTTAAGCCCTCTTAAGCCGATTTAAGGTGCGAGATTTTTTCCGATGGACGCTGGGAGCGCGAACTGGAGCAATTACTTAAGCCATTGCAACAGCGTCGGACTGGCGGGAATCCAACGGGCATTCGCCTGCGGCGGCGAGGCCTTGAAATCCATCGTCAGGCTTTCGGCGAGATAGATCGTGCCGCTCGCGTCGCTGGAAACCACCGGGCAGAATTGCAGTCCGGGAAGTTGGTCGCTGACCATATTGATCGCCCCCAGTTTACTGGAGTCCGCGAGGGACATCGCGGACAGGCTGACGGGAGTGCCGTCGCGCAAGAGGCGCACCACCTCGTCCAGCAGGGCGGCGTCGGTCGTCGTCCCACCCGAACGAGCGCTACTGGGCCAGTTAAAAGTCATCGCGTGGAAAGTCGCCTTACGCCAATCGAAAGCAGGCTGACGCGCATGGCGAAAGACTTCATAGGCCGGCATTTCCGAGCCCATATCGACCGCCAAGTAAGCGGTGACGGGTTGGCCGGGGATGGCACATACATTATCGACCCCGATTCCCATGCGCCCGACCGCCGGTTTCGGCTCACTCACCGCCGACCGCAAAGCCGCCTCCTCAAAGTCGTTCACATAGACATCGTTCCCGTAAGTCAACGTGGTGCGGAGATAACCCGCATGACTCGAAGTCGTCTGTTCCAATTTGTAAAGCGACAGGCTGGAACTTTTCCCGAAGAACCCGAATGCCCAAACCAAGGCGAGCATGCCCATCCCCAAGAGGCAAACGGCACCACCGGCGGCAACGACAAGCAACCATCGTTTGGTAGTCATATTTACGTTAACAAAGAAACATCGCTTTGTTTAGCGACCGGGCAAGTGATGTTCGCCGCCGGTGGCGGCAGGGATTCTAGTGCCCGAGCAACGCCAGGACGTGCGGGCCGAAGATAAGCAACCCGATGACCAGCGCGGCCAGGGCCGCCAGCAGGACGGCGCCGGCGGCGACGTCCTTGGCGCGTTCCGCGAGCGGATGCCGTTCGGGAGAGGCCAGATCGACCACCGCCTCGATGGCGGTGTTGATGCCCTCCGCCGTCAGCACCAACCCGATGGCGCCGACCACGGCGCACCATTCGCCGCGCGAAATTCCGAAGAAGAATCCGGCGATAACCACCCCCAGCGCCGCCACGGCGTGGATCTGAGCATTGGATTGAGTGCGGATCATCACGAGCACGCCCCGTCCCGCCCAAACGAAGCTCAGGCATATCCGCCGCCACGCAGGTCTATTTGCTGGCGGGGGCTCGTGCATAGCCAGCGTCGGCTACTTCTTTTCCGGGAAAAACTTCGGCGCTTCGCCGGGCTTCGCCTCGGGGGTGGCGGCCGGAGATTCCGGCTTGGCCGGTACCGCGGTTTCACTCGCTGGCTTGGTCTCCGCCTTTTCCTCAGCGTGGATTGAATTCGGGCCGAATTCGGTCTTACCTTCTTCCGGCGCGTCCTTGGTGGGATGCTTTTCGCAAGCATTGGCGAGGAACGCGAGGGCAAGGATGGAGAGGATGGAAAACCATTTCATAAGCGCGGCGGAGGCTAGCCACCCTGCGCTCCGATTCCAGCGAAAAGATGCGCCTTTACGCTCCACGGTAGCTGCACCGGGCGGTCGGGGTCTCATGAATGACGATTTCCGCCAGCCCGGGACACTGCGGGGCGAGCCTTTCCCAGAACCAGGCCGCCATGTTCTCGATGGTGGGATTCGACAGGCCGGGGATCTCGTTCAGGTAGCCGTGGTCCAGGTCGACGAGCAGCGGACGCATGGCTTTGCTGATTTCCGCGTGGTCGTAAAACCAGCCGGTCTTCGGATCGACCTCCCCCTCGACGCTGATCTCCACCTTGAAGCTGTGGCCATGCATCTGCCGGCACTTGTGGCCCTCCGGCGCGCAAGGCAGGGTCTGGGCGGCTTCGAAGGTGAAATCTTTGGTCAGTCGAACTCTCATGATGGGCAATTGCCGATTGTCGATTTCCGATTGGCCCGAAGCCAGCCGAAATCGCGTGGCAGGCGACAATCGGCTATCGGCAATCGAGAATTGGAAATCCTCAAACTCCCTTTTGTTTCGGGTCCCAGATGAACTTGTGCATCTGCAACTGGAAGCGCACCGGCAGCTTGTCCTCGAGGATCCATTCCACGATTTGCCGTGGCTCGATGCGACCGAAGATCGGCGAAAAGAGCACGGTGCCGCAGCGGATGGAGAGATCATGGGTGCGCACTTGCTCCCGCGACCATTCGTAATCTTCGCGCGAACCGATGACGAATTTCACCTCGTCCCCCTTGTTCAGATGCGGGATATTACTCCACAAATTGCGTGCGCACTCCCCGCTCCCCGGCGTCTTGAGATCCATGATGCGATGCACGCGGGGATCGATCGTCGAGATATCGTGAGCTCCGCTCGTCTCGATGAGGACCGTGCGTCCGGCGTCGCACAGTGCGGTCATCAGCGGCAGGACGTTCTTTTGCAGCAAGGGCTCGCCACCCGTGATCTCCACCACCGGCGTGTCGAATTTCAAGACCTCCTCCACCACTTCGGCCACCGGGCGCTTCTTGCCGGCGTAGAACGCGTATTCCGTATCGCAATAGGTGCAGCGCAGATCGCAGAAGGTGAGGCGGACGAAAACACAGCGGCAGCCCGCCCAGGAACTCTCGCCCTGGATGGACTCGTAGATCTCGTTAATCGTCAGCTTTGGCGTCTCGTTGGACATCGGGGTCGGCAAGTTAAGCAGGATTTGCCGCTTGAACAGGACGAACACGCAAACCCCGTTCGGCGCGAAAAATCCTGTTCATCCGCCGAATCCTGACAATCCTATCCCTCCCTTTTCCTGCCATGCCCAATCGAATCGACCAAAAATTCGCCGATCTCCGCGCCGCGAAGCAGAAAGCGCTCATCGCCTATATCTCGGCTGGCGATCCCAATCTCGAAGCCACCCGTGAGCTCGCCTGGGCATTTGAAAAGGCCGGGGTCGATCTGCTGGAGCTGGGTGTCCCCTTCTCCGACCCGCTGGCCGATGGCGTCGTCGACCAGCTCGCCGCCAGCCGGGCGCTCGCCGCGGGCACCACCGTCCACGGGGTGCTCCAGACCGTGCGGGAAATCCGCGAACGCTCCCAGTTGCCGATCGTGCTCTACACCTACATGAACCCGATTTATCGCTACGGGTTCGAGACCTTCCATCGCGACGCCGAGGCTGCGGGGGTCGATGGACTGCTCATCCTCGATCTGCCGCCCGATGAGGACGCGCAGAACGAGGAGCTCTCGCAACACACCGGCTTGAAGCGCATCCGCCTCATCGCCCCGACCACACCGGAAAAGCGCATCGCCCAGCTCACGGCCGGGGCCAGCGGTTTCATCTATTACGTCTCGCGGGAAGGCGTCACCGGCGAACGCACGGAAGTGGCCACCTCCCTGCCCGAG
Organism: Chthoniobacter sp.; assembly: GCF_040003245.1. Taxonomy (NCBI): domain Bacteria; kingdom Pseudomonadati; phylum Verrucomicrobiota; class Spartobacteria; order Chthoniobacterales; family Chthoniobacteraceae; genus Chthoniobacter; species Chthoniobacter sp. Next base: position 9,367 of record NZ_JBDUCX010000188.1, on the reverse strand, counting down.
CGCGTCGCGGCCATCCGCGCCACGACCTCGCTCCCCATCGCCGTAGGCTTCGGCATCTCGAATCCCGAACATGTCCGCCAGGTCGCGCAGCATGCCGACGCGATCGTCGTCGGCAGCGCGATCGTCAAGCAGATCGGGGAGTTTGGGCAGGACCCGACACTGGTTGCGAAACTGGCCGCCTTCGTGCAGCCCCTCGCCGAAGCAGCGCACGCCTGACGGCGCGGCGACATCAAGCCGAGCCGTTCACCTACAGCGAGCTGAAAGCTCCCTCTTCTACGGAGTAGAGGACACAACGAGACGGAGCCTGTTCATATCAGACCAGGCAGGCAGACCATCGCCGCTTATTACTTCCGCATCCAGACGGTGACCTTCCGCCGGTCCTTCAGCACGTAATCCACGCGAACGACGGGAGTTTGTCCTTCTTTGGGCAGATAGAACAACTGCCCCTCCACGGTCTTGAACAAATAGAATTCCGCCGTCGTCGCCCCGTGAAATTGGGCCTCCAGCAATTTTCTATCCTCCTCGCTCCACGGCGAGCCGTTCACGACCAAACGTGGTTGGAGGTAATGCAAATCGGTAATCGGCTCCCCGGTCTCAGGTCCTCCTTGCGCGGTAATGGCCTCCACAGTGCCATCGAAGTGCTCCTCTTTGCTGCCACTCTGAAAAATGAAAAACTGCGGTTGTTCAAGGCTCGTGATCATGACCCCCTCAGACTTCAGGACAGAGATCACTCCCTCCGGCTGCGCATGCGCGCCTACCATGGAAACAACGAGAGCGGCGAGGGCAGGAATGAGACGTTTCATTCTTGGGGAAGACATTTCCATGGGTAGCACAAGTGCGCCTCGTACCCAAGGGCAAAACTGCCTGCCAACCCGCGCGAATGGAGGGTGCGTGTCCTCACGCGCCGGAGAAAGAATCCTCCCTAACGCCACCTGTTTTGAGGCGCCACGGGAAATTTTTCCGCAATGGAGCCAACAGAGCCAATGGAGCAATGCACTTTTTGCGCGGTGTCATGGCATACTTCCCCTCATGAACTCCGACGAATCCCGTTGCACTCGACAGGGCAAGTTCGCTCACTTCCTGGCGGTTATCCGCCTGAAACATTCAAGGGACCACCTTGAAGCAAGAGATGCCGATTTAAGGTGCCTTAAGCCCCCTTAAGCCGATTTAAGGTGCGAGTTTTTTCCAGAGAAGCCGGGAGCGCGAATCGCGACCGGCTCGACCTTCAGACCCGACGATGCAACCCGTCAAGAGGACACGACCTAGGCAGTGTTTGCGAATTGGGACGATGCCGCTCTGGATCGTAGCGCGAGCGCCGAATCCCCCGGTAGACTGGAGGCTTGGCAACAGGTCCGGGGCGCCGTGGGGACAAAAGCCGCGCCGCGGCTTCACACTTTTGGGTGTGCGGAAAAGCGGCGGCGGCAGCCCGTCTTGTTCGCGGAATGCCAGCGCATCAAGCCAATTCAAGATAAATCAAGCCTTCTCAAGCCTCCAAAATTTTCATGCGAGTGCCTGCCACGTACTCGGCTCGGCCCAGTTCAGGGCAAGAAGTCGCCAACGCGGAGCACGAGATCGGGGAAGGCTAGCGGGGCAATCGTCTCATTCGCGGAGAATGTGAGTGTTTCTCGATAGCCGCCAGTGGCAGGATCGCGGAAAACTTCGAGGACGTCATTCGCCAGATTGAGCAACCAGTATTCGCGCACGCCGTTGCGGGCATAGGCCGGGCCTTTGTCCCGGCGATCATAGGCCACTGTGGAGTCGGATACTTCAATCACGAGAAAGAGATCGGCTGGATTCGGGTGGCGTCGAGCCTTGCTCACCGCAGGATCGAGAAGCGTCAGATCTGGCTGAGGCTGCGACGCATCGTCCAGATTAAACGGATTCTGCGGATCGACCTCAAATCGACCTTCGGAGCGGCGAGCCAGGAAATTGGTGAGCAAACGAACGGCGGTGGCGTGACGGAAACCGATGGGGGACATGACGATGATCTCTCCATTAAGCAATTCAACACGGTCGTTCTCACCCAGGATACCGGCGCGGCCGAGTTCCTCGTATTCTTCTACAGTCCAGCGATAAGTGGGCGCGTGCAGCACGCTCATGTGCTCCAGATTGCCACGGCGCCGGGCACTCGGCAAGCCGGGAGCGTGATGACGCTAGGCGCGCCGGGCTTAGAGCAGGCTGGCGTAGAGGTCGCGCACCTGGCGGGCGATAGCGGTCCAGCCGAAGAGGGCTTCGGCACGGGCCCGACCCGCTTTGCCGAAGGCGGTCCGCATCTCGGGGTTGGCCATGAGTTCATTGATGCGCTCGGCCAGATCGCGGGAAAATGTCTCGGGATGGACGGCCTCGAAGGGCGTCTCGCTCATCTGCGCGAGCGGCACGAGCCAGCCCGTTTCCCCGGGCAGGACCACTTCCTTGATGCCGCCGACGGCGCTGGCGACCACCGGGGTCTCGCAGGCCATGGCTTCGAGATTGATGATGCCGAAAGGCTCGTAAATGGACGGGCAGCAGAAGACCCCGGCGTGACTGTAGAGCTCGATCTTTTCGGGAACGCTGACCATCTGGTCGATCCAGATCACCCCAAGGCGTTTGGCCTGAGCGGCAGCGACGGCGGCTTGCATTTCCGCGGCGATCTCCGGCGTGTCCGGCGCACCCGCGCATAGGACGACCTGGAAACCCGGCGCAAAGTGCTGGATGGCGCGCACGAGATGGATGATCCCCTTTTGCCGCGTAATCCGGCCCACAAACAAGACGTAAGGCCGACTCGGATCGACGCCGTATTTCTCCAGCGCACCCGTGGTGCTGACCTTGTGGTATTCCTGGAGGTCGATGCCGTTATAGATGGTGTGGATGCGTTCCTCGGGAACGTCGAAAAAGCGCAGGACGTCGGCCTTCGTCTCGGCGGACACCGCGATGACCGCGTCGGCCATCTCGATGGCGGTCTTTTCCACCCAGAGGGAAAAATCGTAGCCCCCGCCCAGTTGCTCGCGCTTCCACGGGCGCAGTGGCTCGAGCGAATGGACGGTCAGCACCATGGGGATGCCGTAGTTGAGCTTGGCCGTGATCCCGGCGAGGTGCGAGTACCACGTGTGCAAGTGCACGATATCCGCATCGATGTTGGTCGTGTTCCAATCGAGACCTCGCTGGATGGCGCCAAAGACGGAGTGGAGCTGCTTCGGCGCAGTGTAGCCGGAAGCGTCGAGGCCAAAGCCGGTGGCTTTCAGCGTCGGCGTATCGATGCGTGCCTCGCGATGTTCCTTGCCGTAGCAACGCACCTCCACCTCCATCAGCTTCGCGAGTTCACGGGACAGATATTCCACGTGCACGCCGGCGCCCCCGTAAATGGTCGGCGGGTATTCGTTGGTCAGGAAAAGCGTCTTCATACGGGTGCGCGCCACGCGCGGGCGCTTTTAAAAGAGGATCGGAATGATCAGGATCGCGACGATGTTGACGACCTTGATCATCGGGTTGATCGCCGGGCCGCTGGTGTCCTTGTAGGGATCGCCGACGGTGTCGCCGGTGACGCTGGCCTTGTGCGCTTCGCTGCCTTTGCCGCCGTGATGGCCTTCCTCGATGTATTTTTTGGCATTGTCCCAAGCGCCGCCCGAGCTGGTCATGGAAATGCCCATGAACAGGCCGGTGACGATCGAGCCCACGAGCACACCGCCGAGGACCACCATGCCGAGCACGGGGATGGCGGCAACGAGGACGACGACGACGACCGGCAGGAGCGCGGGAACGATCATTTCCTTGAGCGCAGCCTTGGTCACGATATCCACGCAGGTGCCGTAGTCGGGCGTGTCCGTGCCCTGCAAAATGCCGGGATGCAGAGCGAGCTGGCGGCGCACTTCCGTCACGACGGCGCCGGCGGCACGGCCCACGGCATTCATCGAGAACGCGGAGAAGAGATAGGGCAGCAGGCCGCCAATGAAGAGACCGATAATGACTCGCGGATCCTTGAGCGAGAAGTCGAGCATGGCCGCGACGTCGGCCGCCGGGATGTGGCGCACGAACTCGAGGTGATGCTTGAGATCGACGAAATAGGAACCGAAAAGCACGATCGCGGCGAGGCCGGCGCTGGCGATGGCGTAACCTTTCGTCACGGCCTTCATGGTGTTGCCGACGGCATCGAGGTCATCGGTGATGGCGCGCACTTCCTTGGGCAAACCGCTCATCACGGCGATGCCGCCGGCGTTGTCGGTGATCGGCCCAAAGGCATCGAGCGAGATGATGATGCCGGCCATCGCGAGCATCGCCATGACGGCGACGGCAATGCCGTAAAGACCCGCTGAGCTATAGCTGAGCCAGATCGAAGAGGCGATGCAGAGGACCGGCAGGGCCGTGGCGTGCTGGCCGACGGCGAGCCCGGCGATGATATTCGTGGCGTGGCCGGTGACACTGGCCTCGGCGATCTTGCGGACCGGCGCATACTCCGTGGACGTGTAGTAATTGGTGATGAGCACCGCGGCACCCGTCATGAGCAAGCCGACCAGCGCGGCGAAGTAAATGCCGGCGGTCGTGTAGCTCGCCTCCGCGCCACTCAGCACGTCGTGCACTTTCAAGCCATTGGGAAAGATCGCGCTCGTGATCGGCCAGAAAACCACCGCCGAGATGAGCGCACTCAGAAGGACACCGCCCATGAGCGCCGACGCAGGCTTCGCGTTGGTCACGTTCACATAGATGATGCCAATGATGGACGTGATGATCGCGACACCGCCGAGGACAAAAGGATAAACGACCGGCGCACCGAGGCCGATGGTCAGCGCTCCCACGAGCACCGCACCAATGAGTGACACCGCGTAAGTCTCAAACACGTCCGCCGCCATGCCCGCGCAGTCGCCGACGTTATCACCCACATTGTCCGCGATGGTCGCGGGATTGCGGGGATCGTCTTCATCGAGGTTCGACTCGACCTTGCCGACCAGATCCGCGCCGACGTCCGCCGCCTTCGTATAAATACCACCACCGAGACGCGCGAAAACCGAGATGAGCGACGCGCCCAACGCCACGCCGACGAGCGACGAGACCGCTTTGTCCGGATTGACCTTGGACATGACCATCCAGAAAATCCCCACCGAAAGCAGGGCGAGGCCCACCACGAGCAGGCCAGTCACCGCGCCACCGTTGAATGCCGCCTGGAGCGCTTTCTTGCGACTCACGGTGGCCCCTTGCGCCGTCCGCACGTTGGCCAGCACCGCGATGCGCATGCCGATAAATCCCGCGGCTAGCGAACAGACCGCACCGAGCACGAAGCCCACCGCGGTTGGCAGATCCTTGAAAATGGCCACGAGGACGACGAGCACGGCGGCGATGGTCGCCACGGAACGCACTTGCCGGCCGAGGTAGGCTTTCGCCCCTTCCTCAATCGCTCCGGCGATCTGTTTCATGCGGTCATTGCCCGCCGACGACGCCATGATCGTTTTAATCAGATAGAAGGCAAAACCCAGCCCGATGACCGCGCAGACCAAGGACAAGGTCAGCCCGGAATCAACGAGAAAATTAGCGACAACGGGAGGCATAAACACTCTGAAGTAATTGGGGAAAAGAGGGCGGAGTGTATGAGCTTTCCCCTCGGTGGCAACGCCTAATTGCGGCAATCGTGCGGGTCACGAAAGATGGCGTTTTGCTTGTGCCGGAGCCCGCTTTCCGGCTCATTTCCGCGCCATGAGCAAACGCGCCCCCCAACACTGGCTGGTGAAACAGGAGCCCACAGCCTACGCATGGTCGGCCTTCGTAGCCGATGGCCGCGCCGCGTGGACCGGTGTCCGCAATTTCCAGGCCCGCCTCAACCTGCGCGCCATGCGCGAGGGTGATCGCGTGCTCTACTACCACAGCGTCGTGGGCAAAGAGGTGGTGGGCGTCGCCGAAGTTGCAACGGAAGCTTATCCCGACCCAACGGCCGAGGAAGGCGAATGGGTCTGCGTCGATTTGGTCCCGGTGAAACCGCTGCCGAACCCCGTGACACTCGAGGCCATCAAGGCCAATGCGAAACTCAAGGAAATCAAGCTGCTAAAGCAATCGCGCCTTTCCGTTATGCCTTTATCCCCGGAGGAATTTCGCGAGATTGTGATCATGGGAAAATCTTGACTAATTTTAGCGGGAGATTACGCATACCGTGACTCCTATGAAATCGCTCCTCCTGGCCTTTTTATTTGTTGCGGGAATTATTGGTATTCTCCGCTCCGACATGACTCCCTTCCGGTTGAAGACCGCGCAGGAATTGGACGCCATGCAAATGAGCGCGGCGCAGGCGGCGCTCGCGGGAAAGCCTCCCCAGCACAACGGTGGCTGGATGTGGGATTCCAATTACCGCACATCGCTGGAGAAGACGACCATCGTGGGTGTGCCGGAGTCCGCGAAGTCGCGCGATTACGCTCACTAGTCGAGCGGCGCGTTCGGAACAAGGAGTTGCGCAGGGAGCAATCTTTCGCTCCCTAGGAGCATGTTTTCCATCAGTTCCCCCGATCGGTTCACGCTGGCGCGCTGGGTTTTCGCGCGGGCGCTCGGGGCGATCTTCTTCTGCGCATTCGTTTCTCTCGGCCTGCAAATTCGCGGTCTCGCCGGGGAACACGGGATCATCCCCGCGCAGCAGTTCCTCGACGCCGCTTGGAATCAACTCGGCGCCGGGGCGCTTTGGCAGGTGCCCACCTTGTGCTGGCTCAACGCGAGCGACACGATGCTCGTCGCCCTCTGCCTGAGCGGTGTAGCGCTCTCGATCGCGTTGATGTGCGGGGTCTTTCCGGGGCTGTGTGCGCTGCTGCTCTGGGCGCTGTACCTTTCGCTCTGCTGGATCGCCACGCCCTTCACTAATTTTCAATGGGATGCCTTGTTGCTGGAGACCGCGCTGGCCGCCACGCTCCTGTTTCCCTGGCAATGGCGCCCGCAGTGGGGTCGATGGCGCCCCGCGCAGCAAGCTGGGCTCTGGCTGCTCTGGTGGCTCGTTTTCCGGCTGATGGTGGAATCTGGCGCGGTGAAACTCTCGAGTCACGATGCGACCTGGCTTTCGCTGACGGCCCTCGACTACCACTTCGAGACGCAGCCGCTGCCGCTCTGGACCGCCTGGTTCGCCAGCCAGATCCCCGACGCGCTGCTCTGCCTGGCCACATTCATCATGTTCGTCATTGAGTTGGCGGCACCGCTGCTCATCGTCGCTCCGAGGCGCTGGCGGCACGCCGGCGCGTGGGCGCTCATCGGATTGCAAGTCATCATTCTTGCCACGGGCAACTATGCGTTTTTTAATTTGCTAACAATTACCTTGTGCCTGTCGCTCTTCGACGACGACGGCTGGCCGGCACGGCTGAAATCATGGGTGCAAATACGTATATTAACAACTGAGGCGTGGACCCCGCTCTCCACCTGGCTCCTCGGGCCCGTGCTGGCCCTGGTCTTCCTCGTCACGGTGCAGCCGCTGCTTTCCTCCCTCGGGCTGGTCCGGCGCTGGCCAGTCCCCTTCTCCACGCTCAATGAAGCCGTCCAGCCATGGATGAGCTTGAATGGCTACGGCCTCTTCCGGGTCATGACCACCTCGCGCCACGAAATCAGCGTGGAAGGCAGCGATGACGGCGTGCACTGGCGCGAATACGAATTCCGTTGGAAGCCCGGTGACCTGAATGAACGGCCGGGACTCGTCGCCCCGCACCAGCCACGACTCGACTGGCAGATGTGGTTCGCGGCCTTGAGCAACCTCCAGGACAACCGCTGGTTCGTGCCTTTCCTCGTGCGGTTGCTGGAAGGCTCCCCCGAAGTCCTCGGCCTCCTCCGCCACGATCCCTTCCCCAGTCACCCGCCCCGCTACATCCGCGCCGTGGTCTACGACTATCACTTCACCCGGTTTGGCGATGGCCATCCCGGCTGGTGGAAGCGGGAACTTCTCGGCCTCTACTGCCCGCCCATCACGCTCAAAAATGGCCGACCCACGCTCGCCGAACCAGCGCCGAAATGAGCCCCCCTTGCCAGCGGGGCCAAATTCGGCGAAAATGGTTTGAAGACAGCGCCCTCGGCATCCGTCTCTCTATCCATCCCTGTCCTATGAAACACCTCGCCCGCCTTTCCTGCCTGGCCGCCGCTTTGTGCCTCGGCATCCCCGCGACCGGCTTTAGCAACGACCACGGCAGCCCTCATGGCGGTTCGAGCAGTGGCCACGGCAACTGGAATGGCAACCATGGGAATTGGAACGGCGGGGTCCACATCTCGCACGGGGGCAACTATTACGGGGGAGGCTATCCCTACTGCCCGCCCTTCCCGTATTTCGCGCCCTACCGCTATTATGGCACATCGTTCTACAGTGCCCCCGCCTACTACAACACCGGCTATTACGACAGCCCCTCCTTCGGTATTTCCATCTCCCCTTCCACGACCTACCGGGGCACACGGGTCGACGACCGCGCCGACAGCCTCACCATCGACGTCCAGCGGGCGCTGCGCCGCGATGGTTACTATCGCGGCAGCATTGACGGCGACATCGGTCCCGGCACCCGCGGGGCGATCCGGCAGTACCAGTACGACCACCGCCTGGAAGTCACGGGACGCATCGATCGTTCCCTGCTTCGCGCACTGGCTCTGGACTAAGCCTATCCCGACGGTTTTTTGCCGCGCATTGACACGGCAGAAGGCCTCCGCATATTCGGCGCCTGTGTTTCGTTACCTGCTCGTGGCCATCGCCGGGCTTTCCACTCTGCCGCTCTGCGCCGCGGAGCCCGTGAGCGCGCCGCCACCACCTCCGCCTACTTCCACCATCTACGTTTCGCAGGAAGCCGGGGCGCTCAATCTCCTCGATGAGAATCCCACCGTCACCCGCCGCATGGTGGACCACGTCGTCCGCGCCGCCACCGGGCAGAACGACAGCGTCAAGGCGTGGCGCTCGCTGGTCGCTCCCACCGATCGCGTCGGGATCAAAGTCGCCGCTGCCGGCGGCCGCTACTTTGCGTCGCACCACGGGATCGTCGAAGCAATCCTCGACGGGCTCGAGCAAGCGGGCATCCCCCGCACTCGCGTCATCATCTGGGACCGGGAAGCCGACGACCTCCGCGCCGCCGGTTACATCAGTGAACGCGGCGGCTACCAGGTCGCGAGCATTCCGCCGAGCGGCGGCTTCGATCGCGCGGCGATGTTCTCCGCGCCCGTGCTGGGCAAGCTCATCTGGGGCGATCTCCTTTTCGCCGAGAAGCAGGGCAAACTCGGCAAACGTTCCGCGCCCGCCGACCAGCTCAGCTCCACCAGCTACCTCGCCAACGTCCTGAGCAAGCAGGTCACGAAGGTCATCAACGTCCCCGTGCTGTCCGATGAAGCCGGCTGCGGCGTGGCCGGCGCGATCTACAACATGACCGTCCCCAATCTCGACAACTGGCGCCGCTTCACCCAGACCGACAGC
>NZ_JBDUCX010000187.1:0-13684 GCF_040003245.1 Chthoniobacter sp. | reverse complement strand
GATCGCGGCGGTGCCGATCAGCACGATCTACGGCGATGAAAAGAGCAAGATCCACCCGGTGCGGGATACGGTCCGGTTCATCGAGATGATGCAGCGCTTCAAGCGCGAGGCGGCAGCAGGGAAGTAGTTAAGTGCTTAGTGCGTAGTTCTTAGTGTTCCCTCGATCAGCGAGCGTTCTGACTGAGCACTAAGAACTAAGCACTCCGCCTCTCGCTACGGCTTGGCCGTCGGCGTCGGGGAGGCGGTCTGCGGAGCGACCGTCAGGGGGGCTTCGCTGCCGAATTCGTTGCGCAGGCGGCCGACGAGCTCGTGCACCAGCGGCTTGCGCTTTTCGTTCATCTCTTTCCGCAATTGCTCTTCGATCAAGCGGCGGCCCTCGCTGTAGCGCTTGATGAATTGCTCCCGGCGCTCGCCATCCAGTTGCAAGCCGCTCTCCTGGATCGCGGCTTCCGATTCCTGTTCGACCATCTTCTTGCGGACTTCCTCGCGGTCACGCAGGGCTTTCTTTTCCTCTGGGGAAAGATTCGCCCAGCGCATGAAATTCTCTTGAAAGCGCTTCCGCTGTTCGGGCGTCAGGGCATCCAGAGCCTTCCGCACGTTTTCATAGGCGGGCCCCTTCGGTCCGACCTGCACCGGTTGTCCAGCCAGCCAGTTGGCTCCTTTCGCCTCTTTCTTGGGCGTGGCCGGCTCGGGCGTGGCAGTCTGGGCGAGGGCGGTCCCGACGGCCGCCGCGAAAGCGAGCGCCGCCGCGACACCGATCCTCATTTTTCCAGCCATATCGAGGTTTCCTCTGAAGCCAGCAACTCGTCGAGATGGTTGATCACTTGATAGTCCGGACTGGTGGAAACTTGTTGGGCCAGGACCATCACCGGGTCGGCCTGAGCGAGCTGGGCGGGATGGTGCAGGGCCACGCCGGAGGCGACCACCAGCACGCAGACGCTCGCCGCCAGGGTCAGCCAGCGCCAGTGAAACCACGCGAGCAGGCTCGGTTTCTCCTGATTTTCCTCGCGGATGGCCCGGAGGACATTGCGGGAGAAAAACGGGGACACAGAGGGCGCTTTAGCTTCGCCTAAAAGGCGCCACAGGTCATCTTGCTCGTCGGTATTCATGGCTGAATGGTGGAAACCCACCCAAATCGGATAGTTGCGTTTTAATGTAACGCCACTGTGGCGAGGGCCAGTCTATAGGAAACGATTTCGGGAAGCCTCGCTCCCGAGATCTTACGTCTTCTGAACGAAATCCTACGTCTCGTGGGCTTCGAGGAAGCCTTCGAGCTGGCGGATGCGCGTGGGGTGACGCATCTTGCGCAGGGCCTTGGCTTCGATCTGCCGGATGCGCTCGCGGGTGACCTTGAACTGGCGGCCGACTTCTTCCAGCGTGCGGCTGTAGCCGTCCACGAGGCCGAAGCGCTGCTCGAGCACCTGACGCTCACGCTCGGTGAGAGTCTCGAGCACGTCCTTGATCTTCTCCTTGAGGAGCACGATCGCGGTCATGTCGGAGGGGTTCTCGGCGCCCTTGTCCTCGATGAAATCGCCAAAGCTGGTGTCGTCGCTCTCGCCGACGGGCGACTGGAGCGAGATGGGCTGCTGCGCCATCTTGAGCACCGCACGGACGCGCTCGACGGGGAGCTGGATTTCGTCGGCCACTTCCTCCGGCGTGGGCTCGCGGCCGTAATCCTGGACGAGCTGCTTCTGCACGCGCATCAGCTTGTTGATCGTCTCGATCATGTGCACCGGGATACGGATGGTGCGCGCCTGGTCGGCGATGGAACGGGTGATTGCCTGGCGGATCCACCACGTGGCGTAGGTCGAAAACTTGTAGCCGCGGCGATACTCGAACTTCTCCACCGCCTTCATCAGGCCCATGTTGCCTTCCTGGATCAGGTCGAGGAAGGAGAGGCCGCGGTTCGTGTACTTCTTGGCGATGGAAATGACGAGACGCAGGTTCGCCTCGACCATCTCGGTCTTGGCCTTGAGCGCCTTCTTCAGCCACACCTTGAGCTCCTTGTATTCCTCGAGGAATTCCTCCGGGCTCAGCCACATGCGCATCTGCTGGTCCTTGAGCTTCGAACCGTAATCGATCGGCGCCGAGGCGTGATGATGGCCATGACCGGCCGCCTTCTTCTTGACGGGCTTGTTCAGCTCTTCGGTCCACTGCGTAACGAGACGGTGCGCTTCGTCGGCCAGATGCACGAATTCCTCCGTGACCTTCTGCTTAAAAAAGAATTTCGGATAAATGCGCTGAATGGCGTCGTGGGCCTTCTTGTAATCGTGGAAGGACTTGGTCTCGTGGTTCTTGCCACCGTGGGCGACGTAATGCTTGTAGGTCGTCGCGCAATTTTGGGCGGCGTGGTCGAGATGCGCGCAAAGTTTGGGCAGCGCCTTCATGTAGCGCTCGCGGCTCTCGATCTTCTTGTCGAGGATCACGCGGTCGAAACGCTCCCGCCCTTCCTGCAACTTGTGGGCGAGATCGAGATAGGCGCGGGAGATAAAGCCGAAGCGGTTGATGTGCTTCTGCACGTTCAGCTCCGCGTCTTCGATGCGCTTGGAAATTTCCACTTCCTGCTCGCGGGTCAGCAGCGGCACCTGGCCCATCTGCTTGAGATACATCCGCACCGGGTCGTCGAGGATGTCGAGCTTGGCCTCGGGCTTCTCTTCTTCCTCTTCCTGGTCCTCGGTCTTCTTGCCGTCCTTGAAACGATCGACGTCCGACGCCTCAATGATTTCGATCTCCATCGAGCGCAGACGATTCATGATCGTCTCCATCTCGTCCGGGTCGTTGACGTTGTCGGGCAGCGCCTCGTTGAGATCGTCGAAAGTGAGATAGCTCTGTTCCTTGGCCAGCTTGATTAGCTCACGGAGCTTCTCCTGCACGTCTGGCTGGTCGAGCACGCTGATGACCGTAGCGGCGGGTTGCACGCCCTTGACGCCGACGGCTTTCCCCGTGGCCTTCGAAGATTCTTCCTTGGCGGATTTGACCGCTTTGCCGTTTTTCCCTGGAGCCGGCTTTGCTTCCACCTTCTTGGTCTCCACCTTTTTAGCCTCGGGTTTCTTGGGCGCAGCCTTTTTCGGCGCAGCCTTGGAGACGTGTTTGGCCGGCGACTTCGAAGCCTTGGCCGCCTTGCTGATTTTTTTCTCCTTCGGTCCCTTGCCCGGCTTGGTCTTCTTGGAAACGGGCTTAAGCGCTTTTTTCTCCTTCTTGGGACTGGGCGATTTCTTCGCGGCGGATTTTGACGGTTTGGAAACTTTCTTGGTGTTTTTTGGCATACCCGCGCTGTGAATGAAGACTAATAGTCCCCGCCACTGGGAACACATCAGCATTCAAAGGGGCGGGGACAAAGGCCGCGAAATATCGGAGAGTCGTTTTTGCAAGTCAATGATTTCTTTTTGCATTTTCGCCACCTCTTCCAAGGCTAAATCGGGGGTGCGCACCCGGGCCTGAATGGTCTCCATCCGCCGCCGGACCCGGCGGCATTCCAGATCGCGCCAGCAATCGTGCACGGTGAGCATCGGCTGCGGGGGCAGGGGCTCGCCCAGCACGCCCGAGATCACCGATTCCTCGGCCGCATTGAGAGTGGAGAGGAAGACGTGAATCGAGGTGTCGTCGTCCGGCCGGATGTCCGAGCCCAGGATTTTGACCAGCAACTCGGCGTCCGGTTGATCTTGAAGCATCGTGTCCCACGCCTCCGCGAGCAGCCATTCCCGTGCGCCGGCATCCTTCAGGGCGAGCAAGGTCAGCAAGCGCAATCTTTCATCCAGGACGATCGGTTCCGGCCCCGTCTCGGAAGACGCGGTTTCCTCGAGCGCCTTGGTCGTGGGCGCCTTGAGCAGCTTGACGAATTCCTGGGCCGAGACCTCCAGGCGTTGCGTCACGCGGTGCATCACCGTCTCGCGCAGGACTGCGTCGCGGATCAGGCTGATCGACTCCGCCGTCTTGCGTGCCGCCTGCATTTTCCCGCGCGGGGTCGCGAACTCGGGCTTACTGGCCAGCCGGTCGATCTGGAAATCGAAGAAGTCCTTGGCTGCGGTGATGCGCTCTCGGAAGGCCTCGGCGCCCTTGCCGCGGATCATCGAGTCCGGGTCTTCGCCCTGCGGCATCTCGGCTACGCGCACCATCAGGTTTTCCGCGAGTAGCGAGGCCAGCGAACGCTCCGCCGCCTTTTCGCCCGCGATATCGGCGTCGAAGCACAGCACCACTTCGTCCACGAAACGCTTCAGAATGCGCGCCTGCTTGTCCGTGAAGGCCGTGCCTTGGGGTGCGATCACATTCTGCACGCCATTCTCGAAAGCCGTGATCAAGTCGAGCTGCCCCTCGCACACGATCGCCGATTTGGCCTCGATCAGCGCGCGCTTCGATTTGTTCAGGCCGAAGAGCACCGCGCCCTTGGTGAAGAGCATCGTCTCCGGCGAGTTCACGTACTTTGCCGCCTTGGCATCCGCCTCGAGCACGCGCCCGCTGAAGGCGATGACATCATCCTCCTTGTAAATGGGGAACATCACGCGCGCCCGGAACCGGTCATAGAACTCCCCGTGCGGATTCTCCTCGTCGCGCAGCTTCACGAGGCCGCTGGCCACCAGTTCCTCCTCGGAGAAATGGTTCGTTTGGGCGAAGTCGCGCATCGCATCCCATTCATCCGGCGCGTAGCCCAGTTTCCAGGATTTGGCGATCTCCCCGCCGACGCCGCGGCTTTTCAAGTAATCGCGGGCGATCTGGGCCGAGGGTTTCTTCATCAGGTGCCAGTGGAAGAACTCCGTCGCCTCCGCGTGCAGGGCCTTCAGCCGGCGCGACATCGAATACCGGGCCTCGTCCTCCGCGCTCAACTCGGCCTGCACGATCTCGATGCCCGCGCGCTCGGCCAGCTTCTTCGCCGCCGCGACGAAATCGAGATTCTCGTAGTTCATCACGAAGCGGATCACCGATCCGCCGGCGCCGCAGCCAAAGCATTTGAAGATTTGCCGCTGGGGATTGACCGAAAAGGACGGCGTGCGCTCCTGGTGAAAGGGGCACAGCGCCTTATAAACCGGACCCGAACGCTTGAGCGGAAAGTACGCGCCGATCACCTCGACAATATCATTCGCGGCAATGATTTGCTCGATGATTTCGGGTGGGATGAGGCTCACAATCGCACCCTACCGCATCGGGCAAGTGGGGGAAGCAGTTTGCGCAGGCTGTCTCTCAGGAACGAAGAGCCGCCTCTTACCCGGCGAACTCGATCCCCGCGCGCCCGGCCAGCTTCCGCACCGCCCCGGCGAAATCGAGGTTCTCGTAGCGCATGACAAAGGCAATCACCGATCCGCCCTGCCCACAGCCGAAGCACTTGTAGATCTGCCGCCCGGGGTCGACGACGAGCGAAGGCGAGCTCTCCTGGTGAAAGGGGCATAGAGCCGCGTAGAGGTGGCCCAAACGTTTCAGGTGAATATCCCCACCGATCACCTCGACGATATCGTTCGCCGCGGTGACTTGCTCGATGAGTTCCGGGGTGATGAGGCTCACGACGCCACTCTATCGCAGCGGATCGGTGGGGGAAGTAGATTGGAATCATCGGTTGGCTGTAAGCGAAAACCACCACGCAAACGCCATGTTTTGAGTTCGGTGGGATTCGGTGGGATCCGGTGGGATTTTCTCTGTAAATGGAGTGGGATCGCAGGTGGGATCGGGGTGAGAGGCGGATGGGGAGGACTGGGAGCGGCGACTTGCCGACGCCGGAGGCGTCAAAGCCTGTTAGCCCCGGGTGGTCGCTCGCAAGCTCGCTCGACCCGGGGCTACTATTCTGCAGTCCCTTCGGGACACACCTTCCGGCCTCTCTGGGCGACCATCGAAAGCGATACGGCAGGCGCGGTCTCCGTTCGTGCTGGGCGGAATTTGTTTTCACGGCTCCATGTAAGCACGATTCCCGTCAAAAAGTGCCTGGCTCCATTGGCTCTGTTGGCTCCATTGCGGAATATTTTCACCGCCGGTGAAAATAGACGGTGCGGGCTATGGTGAAGGCAGGGCCGGGTTCACGAGCGTGGCGCCCTCGATAGCATAGACCTTGGCTCCCGGCGAAAACGTAAGCTTCAGGCGCACCGTGCCGTCCTTTTCGGGTAGCGTTTCCATTTTTACCTCGCCATCGGCAACGAGGTGGATGGGGTGGTCGGGGGTGAGGCGGAGCAGTGACGTGGTGAGCATGGCGGGTTTGCTTTGATCTTCGGCCTCGAAGCCGGCGAAGCCATCTTCCCGCAGCCGCGCGAGACACAGGCTGCCGGAACGTTTCCAGCCCACATGCACGGTGGGGCTGCCGCTGTAGTAGATCAGTAACTTGCCATCCTGCACGACCGGCGGTCCGGCTTGAGCGTAGATGCAGCCGCTGTCGTAGCTGCCCTTCGCGCCCAGTGGCAGGAAGGGTTTGCCCGGCTGCACCCGCCGCCATTGGATCGAGTCGGGACTCCAGGCCAGCTCGCAATCCACCGTCCGCCCGGACCCGGCATGATACATCATCACGTAGCCGAGATAGATGCTGCCGTAGGGGAAAACGGTGAGCGCATAAGTCTGCGTCGCCTTGCCTTCCTCGGGGGTGCTGCGCAAGACCACGCCGCTGCTGCGCCAGTGCTCGAAATCGTCGCTTTCCAGCCGCGTGACGAGGCGCTCGCCGACATAGAGCTTGGTGAACCAGAGATACTTTCCCGAGCGCGTGTCGAAGAAGGCGTTGTTGTGGGTGTCGCCCTGCTGCGCGGTGAAGCCGGCCACCTCCGGTCCGTCGCTCCAGTGCAGGCCATCGGCGCTGAAGCGCACCCGCGGTTTCCCGAGGCCGATGTCGAAGACCATCTTGTAGCGCCGCTGCGGGTCGGGGTCGTGCGCGTCCTGGAAGACGCCCACATTCGGGCAATCGCGGGCGACGATGTTGTTCTCCGCGCTGCCCGCGAATTTGTGCAGGCCGAGTGCGGGGCGCTGCCAGGTGAGACCATCGTGCGAAGTGGCGTAGAGCAGATACCAGCCGACGTCGTGCACGGTGCTGGGCCCGTCCATCTGCGCGATGGCTTCCTTGTCGGCGAGGACGTCCTTGTACCACAGCTTCCACAGGTGCTCGCCGGCATCCCAGAGCACGTTGGGGTAATAGTTGTTCGTGGCATTCTCCCAAGGCTGGTCGGAAGGCAGCAGGGGATTGCGCGCGTCCTTTTCCGGCGTGCCGAGCACGAGGTGGGCATTCTCGGCGTGTTCGATGACCCGGGTGTCGAGCAGAAGGAGCTTCGCCGGATCGGGCGGCAGGATGCGGGGTGCGCTCTCGGCCAGGGCGACGGTTGCTGGAAGGGCCCAAAGGCACGCTGCCGCGATCGTGTAGAGGGAGGGGAGAGGGCACTTCATGGCGGGAATGGGTGAGGGCGATTCCATGGGTCGAATGGCACGGAAGGGGGATGTGCATCGTAGGGGAACCGTGGTGGCGAAGACAAGGGCGTTCCTCCCGGGGCCAGGGAAGGAAGCCTGCGTCGAAATACGCCTAATTTACAGAGGTGGATAAACATTTAATTTGCGAAACCAGCTCACCCCATGTCGATTGCTTTATGTCCTATGTGCCCCTCAGCATAGTCATCAGCCGCAAGCGGCTCAGCCTGCCGTTTTGCCGGACCCCATCGGAGCGAATCCGGCTGCTTGGCGAGATCCGCCAATTGGCCGCCCTGCGCCACCACCTCCTCCACCGGAGGCTCATCTAAACCACGGATTACCCCATGAAAAATCCATTCCACCGCCCCCATCCCCATAACCGTCGTACCACCGTCCGTGCCGAAATTGAGCATCGCCGCCTCCTGCGGATGAGCCGCTCGCTCTGCACGCGGCACTATTTCATCTTGCACTAGGCAGTTTCGGCCGCGCGCCTTTCAGTGTAGGGCCGGTGTCCCCACCGGCCGACGGGGCCGACCCCGGCGCGTGGGGACACGCGCCCTACACCACCTTGTCACCTCGCATCAGCGTGAGGCGTCTCCGACGCCCGGAAGTGCTCCCGCAGCAGGCGATTGATCGCGGACGGGTCCTGAATCGTCGCCCCGTGGGAAGCGTCGGCCATTTCCACGTAACGCGATCCCGGAATGAGCTGGGCAAGCCGCCGGCCATATTCGACCCGCGCGATCGGATCGTGCTTTCCGGCGACGACCAGCGTGGGAATCGAGGCCAGCTCGGGCAACCGGCCGGAACAATCATGCCGGCCCAAGGCCTTGAGCTGCTGCATCACGATCGGCGGTTGCTCCGCCAGGTCGCGGCCAAACAACGGCTGGAGGCACGCGGAGAGCGCCACGAGATCCCGCCCCGCGAGGTAGGCCGGCGGAAAGAGCATCTCGAGAAAAGCGCGCCGCCGCATGGCCCGCGACCCGATCCCGCTGCGCATCCCGAGCCACACAATAGCCGGTGTGAGCCGGGTCGCCTCCGCGCCCTGGGAAAACGTGCAGAGCAACGCAAGACTCGTCACCCGCTGCGGCGCGTCCAGGGCCAGTTGCTGCGCGATCACCCCACCCATGGAATGCCCGACCACATGCGCCGTCGGGAAACCCACCGCGTCCATCAAGGCCAGCGCGTCGCGCGCCATTTGTTCGATGGACAGCGCCGCGGCTGTCGTCCGGCTTCGGCCGATGCCACGATGGTCAAAAGCCACGCAGGCAAACTCCGACGAGAGGTCGTCCGTCTGCGGAAGCCAGCCCGAGCCGGCGACCCCGACGCCTTGGATGAACAGAACGGGTGAGCCGTGCCCGTTCGATCGGTAGCAGAGCTCGGCATCGGGCAGCGTGAGGGACTGTGGAGGAGTCGACGTAGCCATCGGGCGAAACCTTATAGTCTAATCAGGAAAATCCTTGCCAGAGTTGTGGTGACTCACCGGTAAACACGTAGTTAAGCTTCGGCACATGTCCGTCAGTTGTTCAAAAAGCGGTGGTCGGTTGGAAGCGAAATTTGACGGCACAGTCACGGTCGGCGACTTGGATCGCCTTTGGACGGAGTTGCGAGGTGGAACTGAAGATGCGTTGGTCGATTTTCGAGCAGTAACCGCCTTCCCGGATGGGGAGAAGATTCAACAATTCGCCATGGCGGCCAGGCGCATTACCCGGTCACGCCTGGCCTTCGTCTGCGGCAGCCTGGCCGTCTTTGGCGCCGTGCGTGCGTTGGCCACCCAGTGTGATTTTGTGGGACCCTACAACGTCTTTACGCAAGTGGGCGATGCTGTTTCCTGGCTGGGATTGACTTCGTTGCCGAGCTGAGGGTCCGGGCCTCGCAGCCATGGGAAAACGGCCGGTTCCCGGATGGCGGTCGAAAAATCCGTTGAGCAAAACCTCTTTCGCATCGACACTGCGCCCCGCTTTTCACCGTGAACACACCCGAAGCCACCACCCACTCCGAATCTGCCCCGCGGCCCCGCGTCGTCATCGGCATGAGCGGCGGCGTGGACTCGAGCGTCGCCGCCTATCTGCTCAAGCAGCAGGGCTACGACGTGGTGGGTGTGACGATGAAGGTGTGGCCGCAGGACTGCATCTCGCGCGCCGAGGACAAATGCTGCGGCCCGCAAGCGATCGCCGATGCGCGCGGCGTGGCCCACGCACTGGGCATCCCGCATTACGTCATCGATGAAGGGGAAAACTTCGAGCGGCTGGTCATCGACTACTTTACCGACGAATACAAAAACGGCCGCACGCCGAATCCCTGCGTGATGTGCAACGAGAAGGTGAAATTTGGCAATCTGTGGGGCAAGGCCAAGGCGCTCGGCGCCGAGTACATCGCCACCGGTCACTACGCGATCATCGAGCATCACGCCGATCGCGCCGTGCTGCGCAAAGGCCGCGACCCGCGCAAGGACCAGTCGTACTTTCTATTCAGCCTGCGCCAGGCGCAGCTCCAGCGCGCGATGTGTCCGCTGGGGGAAATGTCCAAGCCGGAGATCCGGGCCATCGCCCGCCAGCTCGGCCTCAAGGTGGCGGAGAAACAGGACAGCCAGGAGATCTGCTTCGTCCCCGGCAACGATTACAAAGCTTTCCTCAAGTCGCACATGGGCGCCGGCGAATTTCATCCCGGCGGCATCTACGACAAGTCCGGCAAACGCGTGGCCGAGCACGACGGCATCGAGATGTTTACCATCGGCCAGCGCAAGGGGCTGCCGGGCGGCTCTCCGCGCCCGATGTACGTCGTCGATATCGACCCGGTGACCAGCAGCGTGATTGTCGGCGAAGCCGAGGATTTGATGACCGAGGAATTTCACATGGATCATTGCACCTGGCATGCCGGTGCGACCGAACCCTTCGAGGTCAATGTGAAGATCCGCTACGCCCACCCGGGCGCGAATGCCACCGTCTATCCCGGCGAGAACGGCGAAGCCCGCGTGCGTCTGCACACCCCGACGCGTGCCGTCACGCCCGGCCAGGCCGCAGTCTGTTACCGCGGCGACGAAGTCCTCGGCGGCGGCTGGATCGTGCGGCAGATCGCGGCGGTGCCCGCGAGCGTCTAAGCGGCCATGGCCGGGGAAATCCTCGTCGTCTTCACCACGTGGCCCGACATCGAGATGGCCCGTGTTGCCGCGCATCAACTCGTCGAGGAAAAGCTCGCCGCGTGCGGCAACATCGTGCCCGGAGTCGAATCCATCTATCGCTGGCAGGGGAAGATCGAAACGAGTGCCGAAGTGCTGGTCATTTTCAAAACGACGGCCGCGCGCTACCCAGCGCTGGAGGCGCGCATCCGCGAATTGCACAGTTACGAAGTGCCGGAGATCATTGCCCTTCCCATTGCCGCTGGCCTTGTCGGGTATCTCTCGTGGGTCAAGGACAGTTGTAGCTAGAGATACGTCCTGGAGGACACCACGCCGTCGGTGCCGAGGAAACTTACTCCGCCTGCAACCACGCCGGCTTCGCACAAGGCGAGCGGTGAATGTACGGGCCGACCACCGTCGTCCTCCATCCATCGGGATAGCGCGTGGTCCCACGTGAAGGAGGCCCATCGGTGCGCTCCACGGCGATGATGCGGTAACCCGTTTCCACCCGCGAGATGTGCCCTCGTGCCACCCAGTCCGCGAGGACCTCTCCACGGGGATTTGTGACCCGGAGTTGCGTGTAGGTGGTCTGGCAACCCGTGAGCAGGTGAAGCGTCGCTAACAGCCAGGCGAGGCGGGGTAGTTTCACGGGCGGATGCTGGTGGGCGGTTCTGGAGGGTTCAAGTGCGAAGGAATTGTGACGAAAGAATTCACCTGAAGGAAATGCGGGGAGCATCGTCCAAAGTCGCGTATGAAGCGCATCGCCCTGCTCCTCCTCTGCCTGCGCCTGGCCAGTCCGGCTTTCGCCTTTGAACCGCCGTTGCTCGAGAAGTCCGACGCCAAACGGATCATGGAATCCATGGATTGGACCGAGGTGACGGTTGTCGCCGTGCGCCAAGGCGTGGACGCGCAGGGTGCTACGGCCCCGATCTATGCCACAGTCGTCGGCGTGGGCATCCTCCACGGCGAGCATCACAGCATCAGCCAGACGCTTTTCTACGACCGCGACCTGGACTGGCATTTCCTCCTGCTCGGCGACAAGGGCGCCCGGGTCTGGAACAAGAACGGATACCAGGAAATCAAGCCTTGGGCGTTGTGGTGAAGCTGGGTCGGAATTAGCCTCACTCTGGGCGTCTCTCTGAAAACGCCCCTCAAACACGTATACACTACATATAGTGGCCTGATTTTTTCGCGACCACTGCAAATAGCGCTTGCGTGGACTAAGGGGGCAGGGGCATTCTTGCTCCCGTCCACCCCCGGATAGCCGGTTTTCAGCAGCTTTTTAACCCCTAATTCGTCCGCATGTATCTCCAGTCGCTCGAACTCTTCGGATTCAAGTCCTTCGCCCCCAAGACCAAGCTCGAATTCCATCGCGGGGTGACCGCGGTGGTGGGGCCGAACGGTTGCGGCAAATCCAACGTCCTGGACGCCATGCGCTGGGTGCTCGGCGAGCAATCGGCCAAGGCCCTGCGCGGCGGGGAAATGGCGGACGTGATCTTCGGCGGCACCGATTCGCGGGCCGCAGTCGGCATGGCCGAGGTGTCGATGACCTTTTCGGAGTGCGAGGAGCAGCTCGGCCTCGACTGGCATGAAGTGACCATCACCCGGCGCGTCTTCCGCGACGGCGGCAGCGAGTATTTGCTGAACAAGACGCCGTGCCGGTTGAAGGACATCCATCAGCTCTTCATGGACACGGGCATCGGGCGTTCGGCCTATTCGATCATGGAGCAGGGGAAGATCGACATGATCCTGTCGTCCCGCCCGGAGGATCGGCGCGCCATTTTCGAGGAAGCGGCCGGCATCACCAAGTACAAGTCGCAGAAGAAGGAAGCGCTCCGCAAGCTGGAGGCCACCGAGGCGAACCTGCTGCGGCTTTCCGACATCGTGAAGGAAGTGAAGCGGCAGATCGGTTCGCTGCAGCGGCAGGCGGGCAAAGCGCGGCGCTACCAGTCGTTGATCGCGGACCTCAAGCTGCTCGAGACGCATGCGGCCAAGCGGCAGTTCGACGCCCTCGCCGAGCAGCAGGAATCGACCGTGGCCGAACTGGCGCGGTTCGCCGACCGGCAGATCGAGTGCGAGCAGGAGATCGAATCCCGCGAGAGCGAAGTCGCCGTGCAACGGGCCGCGCTCGATGAAATGGAGCAGCGGCTGAACAGCGCGCGCCAGGGTGTGAGCGATCTCAAGACCCGCATTTCCAATCACGAAAACCGCATCGTTTTCAACGAAGAGCGTGCCCTGGAGTTTGAGCAACTGGTCGATCGCTATCGTTCCGATGTCGCCGGCTCCGAGGAGAAATTCCGCATCGCCGAGACGCAATTGCGCGACACGGACACTGAGCTGGAGCAGATCACCGCACTGCTCGCGACGGAACTCCGTGTGATGGAGGAGAAGCAGGCCGCGACGGCCGCGCTCACCGCCCAGCGGCAGGAAGCGGAAGGGATCATCACCGGCGCGACGAATGACCTGGCACGCGTCGAAAGCCGCATCAGCGGCCTCCGCGGGCAGGTGTCGAGCGTTTCGCAGCAGCGCGATGGCGCCGAGGCGCGGATGAGCATTCTCACCGGCGAACTCGATCAGCTCACGTTTGCCTTCGCTGAATCGACTGACCGTCTGCGCAGCACGCAGGCCGGGATCGACCAGGCGACGGCCGAGGCCGAGCAGCGCGCCGCGCAGCTCGCCGAGGCGGAAACGCAGTTGCGCGAAGTGCAGGCCAGCTTGGCGGAGACCGATCGCGTTTTGCGCGAGGCGCAGCGTTCGCTGGCTGAACGCGACTCGAAAGTGGAAGTGCTGCGGAATCTCATCGAGGCCGGCGAAGGCCTCTCCGAAGGCACGCAGGCAGTCCTGCGCGGTCTGGATAACCCCGACTTTTTCAAGCCCGCCGTCGCGGGAGCGCTGGCCCAATTGATCGAAGTCGAGCCGCAGCATGTGCGGGCGGTGGAGACGGCGTTGAATGGTCATTTGCAAGCGGTGGTGATGAAGGATGCGATGGTGGCCGAGGCGGTGATCAAGACACTCACGTCCCAGCAACTGGGCCGCGCGACGCTCGCCCTGCGGGAGCTCATGCCGCTTGTCGCGCATGGGGCCATCGAGCCGGTGCCGGGTCTGCAGCCGCTGCGTACCTTGGTGCGGAGTTCAGACGATCTTGTGCCGCTGCTCGACATCTACAATCACTATGTCCGCGAGACGCCGGTCACGTTCGATATAGAGCCG